>PMBQ01000182.1 GCA_003152955.1 Candidatus Bathyarchaeota archaeon | reverse complement strand
AGATGATACGAGAAATCCAACTGGTTCATTCAAGGATCGACCGATGACCGTTGGTGTCTCGAAAGCTGTAGAGTTGGGTTACGAGACTGTGGTATCCGCGTCCAGTGGTAATGCGGCTGCTGCTCTTTCCGCATATTCGGCGAAGGCCGGCCTCAGATGCATCACTTTTGTCCCGGAGCTGGCGAGTGACGCAAAACTGGCGCAGCTCACCATGTATGGAGCCATGGTTGTGAAGGTTCGCGGGCTTGAGTCAGGAGAAGATCCAACCGTCAAGATGTTGAAGGAGGCGTGCGACCGCTACAATTGGTACCCTTGTCCAAGTTTCGGCCCTATGAATCCTTACCAGGCTGAAGGACCGAAGACAATGTCGTTTGAGATCGTTGAAGGTCTCGGGTGGACAACGCCCGGGTGGGTATTCGTACCAGTTGGAGCCGGTGGAGCTCTAGCGGGTAACTGGAATGGATATCGAGACTTCGAAGAGTTGGATTTCATCAAATCCATGCCCAAGATGGTTGCAGTTCAATCTTCCGGCTGCGCTCCCGTAGTGCGGGCACATGAGCAGAGTGCAGATCCAATGAAAATTCCACCTTGGAATAGACCAGACTCCGTTGCGACAGGTTTGATGGATCCTTTTCCATGGGACGGCGACGCTGCGCTGAAGGCTATCACGGAGTCTCATGGAACAGCAGTTGCTGTCTCAAACGACGAAATCCTTCAAGCGCAACGACTTCTCGCTAGGACCGAAGGGATATTCGCAGAGCCGTCAGGGGTCACTTCACTTGCCGGTTTGATCAAGATGGCAGCCGCGGGCGACTTGGACAGTTCTGATCTGGTCGTTGTGGAAATCACTGGGAACGGTTTGAAGGATCCTCAAATCGCGATGAGAGGTATGACGGACATTCCGTTGATTGAAGCCTCAACTGAGGAGCTGGAGCGTGTTCTGAGAACTCAAACGAGCTAGACTACCCCACAGGCTGTAAACGGCCAAGAGTTTGTGTAGGATATCTGATTTCGGTGCGGAGCTTCTTGAGCGTGCGTGCACGAGCAGTACCATTGCGCATCAAATGTTACGGCGGTGCTACTGATTGTCTTATCACTCTTATCGGATGATTATCTATCCAACTATAACTGTACTCTCCAAATTGCTCACTCACATGAGACCAAGCATTCTTACGGACGTAGCCTACTCCAAAGTTGGGTTTTATCTCTACAGTCACAGTCAATTCATGTGCCCCCCAACCGGGAGTGTAATAGGGGCCTTGGTACGAGATATAGTGAGTTCTCATGTAATTCGCTTTCTGCCCACTCAGCAACATCCGAAATTCTCGTGGAGTGTAGTCCACTACACTTAATGGTGATGTCTTAATTCTGAAAAATCTTGCTTCCAGAGCCCAGTGATGTGCTACCCACCACCATTTTGTAATCTGATTACAATTGGAAGTTACCTGGATCGTTCTATAGCAGTGCAGACCAATGTGTCCTTCATGTATTTTACGAAAATAGGCCTCCCGTGATGGACCCATTCCGTCTCTGAAATGACTGATCATAACTTTACTCGTGTCAGACCGTGGCCTTTACGCTTCTTGAAAAGTATACTTCTACTGACGTTTTATAGTTTAGGTCGATTTGTGAGAGCCTCGTGGTCTGTATGGCTCTAGGGGTGCGCGCACATATACGAAAAAACGATTCAGCTGAAACCCATGGAACGCTTTCTCGCTGATATTTGGCGGCATGCTTCGAATATGCTCAGGCCGGAAACCTTCAGAAATCTTAAGGTGCCTTTACTGCCCTATAGTCAAGGCAGGAAAGACTTCTCGTGACAATGAAGCTCGCGGCCGTAGGAGACGTGATGATTGATCATGCTTTTTCGCTTCGGAAGTCGCCCTTCAACAGAGCCTTTGACCTTACCTCTACGGCTGACGTATTCTTTGCAAATCTTGAGAATCCGCTCGGCACTAAAGGTCATCCTAGAGAGAAAATGTTCGCTTTCATGTCCAATCCATCACTTGTGAGAATTCTGCGCGCAGCAGGTGTGGATATTGTTTCGCTTGCAAATAACCACATGTTGGACTACGGCGAGGAAGTTCTGCTGCAGACTCTTCGAGTTCTAGCCAAGTCAAGAATCCGGTGCGTGGGTGCCGGCAGGAACATCTCCAAAGCCTACAAACCATGCGTACTAGAAAGGAGTGGAGTGCGAATCGCTTTCTTCGGTCTTGCGTCAACACTCCCGCTTGGCGCTGCGGCTTCTGAGAATCGCCCCGGAATAGCTCCCATACACGTCCAGACGAGCTACCAGATCGATCCAACCATGCTGCAAGAACAACCAGGCGATCCGCCGAAGATTCGAACAAGAGTCGAGGCTCACGACGAGGAGCGAATCTGCCAAAGCATTAGGCAAGCGCGAAAACTGGTTGATCATGTCGTCGTCGGGATTCATTGGGGCGTGGCCTTTGCCAAGCAGATGGCCGAATATCAACAGCCGCTAGGCCGTAAGATGATTGAGGCAGGCGCAAGTCTAATCGTGGGTCACCATCCCCATGTCCGTCAGGGGATCGAATGCTACAAGAACGGAGTCATCCTAT
>PMBQ01000407.1:6183-6597 GCA_003152955.1 Candidatus Bathyarchaeota archaeon | reverse complement strand
AAGACCGTTGCCGTACGCATCCGTGACCGTCAAATCCATGTTGACTGCTGGCAGGTTGTCTGGCATAGCGTGGTTATTGTATTGAAGCAGTGACTCGAACGGCATAGAAATCTCGTAAACTCTGTGAGATTTGCCTGAATGAGGGGAAACACCGAGTTGCTGTGCGACATTGACTTGGGAAGACCACGTAGGCGTGTTGTAGAGGAAGCTCAACAATGTACTGTTCCCAGAAGTCGATATGACGAATGCGAAATCAGCGGGGTCGATTCTGCTTATACCATCCATGTCTCTGTCAAAGCTAAACGCCGCAGTTCCAGTTAAGTTCTGTCCGCCTTTGGCATATGTCGCACCATTATCAGATGGCACGTCAATGAGCCAATACAGTGAGGAGTTATCATGCTTGCATCTGACGTA
>PMBQ01000407.1:0-6165 GCA_003152955.1 Candidatus Bathyarchaeota archaeon | reverse complement strand
GAATGATAGCGAGAACGAGAAGGCAGCTGACAAATCTACATTTGGTCATGAGTTTTGACTCGCATGCTCGATTGACATGATTTGCCCTAGAGAGTATTTTGTATGTGGGGCTTATCGTGCGCCCATCAGAATTTGACCCTGCAAACATCCGTTAGCCATCCCATAGCAATAGTCTCAGAATGCGACATTTGACTTAATAGATTGCATTTAATTGTACAAGACCAGGTCACATGGTTCTGCTATCTGGTTCTGGCGACCGGTAAATTGGGGTTGAAATCCCTATTGCTCTACTAGATTCAGTTGAACATGAGAAAAATAGGGCTGTATTGGAGTTAGGCGCGGGTTTTCTTACGTCTCATGAAGATGACTAACGCCGCTACTATTACGAGGGCTGCTGCTATGCCGCCGAGTACTGCGTAGGGTTGAGTGTTGTCTGCAGCCCAAGTCGCAGTGATGGTCTTTGGTCCATCCATGGTAATTGTAGCCGACGGCGAGACTGCATTCGAATCGCCGCTCCATCTTTGGAATATGGTTTTGCCGCCGAGAGTTCCCATGAGCCCTGCCCCGGGTTGAGGAGATGCCACTGAGAAAGTTGCTTGAGTGCCTGCATCGTACCAACCTGTCCCCAGAGGATTGCCAACATCGGAAACTACAGTCAGCTGATACTGCGTTTTGTAAGTAGCAGTCAACGTGGTGTCTTGTGTCACAACCAAGCTGCGAGAGTTCTGCGCTGACCCGTCGTTCCATTGAACGAACACATATCGCACGCCACTACTCCCTTGGATATTGGAATCGAGGGCCAAAGTGTGCGTGGACCCGATGAACCAACTGAAGGTTTTCGGCAATTGGCTCGAAGCGTATTTGACCCCATCCACCGTGATGTAAAGGTTAGCGGAGGGTGCGAGGTTTATGGTTGCTGTAGCTGTGAAGGTTAGGCTGCTGTCCACGAACTGGTCATTCTCTGAATAGATTTCTGTCCAGGTACCTGCCCCTCCAGTCTGAGTTCCATTGAATTTTTGATTAAGCGATCCGCCGAGAAAGATGCCATAAACTGGGTCGTACTGCCAGCTGTCCGTCTCTGGACCTGTCGAATACGCACCTTCACTGTTTTGATAGTTTCCTATCGTTTGACCCGCATATGCTACGACCCAGACTTTGGCCATGTTGCCTTTCAGGTTTACCTGTTGTGTGGAGACTGAGGCTTGAACATCGGTTGTAGAGCAGCCCTTCGCGTCGCTTGTGGGCACGCACCACGAAAATGGAGTTTTCCCCCCGTCAGTCAACTTGGAGGGATTCTGAATGAGCCAAACTGGGTGCCCTACCGCCTGCGTCTCCGCTTGTCCGTTTCTAGTGAATGACGCAACTAGAAGAGTACTGGTGTATATCGTCCATTCTCTTGTTTCGGCGAAAGTCCCGCCATTCGGGGGGCCACACGATAGGCCAGCGAAGGTTCCTTGAGCAATGCATGAATAGGCGCCATTGATCTGCATACGGATCGCCATAGTGCTGGAATCGATGCTTCTGACGAGAAAACTATCTGTATAATTCCCTGTCTCCGTGTACGAGGCCTGACCCTGGCCGCCCGTTCCAGAATAAGACTGCTGATAGCTTCCCTTAAAGGTCCACCAAGTTCCAGGCACGAGTGAGGGAGAAGCAGCACCAGCGTTTGAAAGTTGCGTTGCGAACATCATTAGACTCAGCAATATGGTGATCTTCACTAAGATTGTCCTCTTGTGCAAGTTTTCACCAGAATTTACTGTAGGCAAACATTGCTGTGCGAACCATAAAAAAGTTGGCATATAGAAATGATGACGGTAGGCTAAGCGACAGTATCCAACGATTCATAGGCTAATTATTTGTACCAGTAAATTGGGGTTCAAATCTCCTTCCCCGGACCAAGATTTCCTACCCGCGTTGAGGGGCGGGAAGGTGTAACGTCATGGGGACAACACGTTACTGCTAAGTTGATTTTAGATTACCACCTACGAACCGTGAATGGCAGGCTTACTGACTAATCTCGAAGCCTACGAATGATCGTGTCTTTGACTCAACTGGCGGCCTTGCGCTTGATCAAATAGATCGGTATAAGGATCAAAAGAGCTGCTTGTAACACTGAGCCCATCGCGAATGTGAACGTCGCGAGCCACATTCCCTCGCTCGCAAACGAGTAGTGTTCTGGCTGTGGAAGAGATACGGTCAGTGTCAAGATGGAGAGCACAAATTCCAGCGGGTAAGCAAGCTCGTGATCTGTGGCCACGCCGATTGCAACAAGGAGATATGCAAAACAACCTGCGAGAACAGAGTAAAAGAGCCAAGCCGGAACCAAGGCATGTAGTTGAGGCAAAAGGGCCAATCCAAGGGCCACTGAGAGATAGACTAGCAAATCTATCGCATGCCTAAGTTGGGCAACTTGCATTTACCGTCCACCCCTGCCACATTTTTCTGCTGTGAAGAAATAACAAACTGGGAAAAAAGTATAGGAAAACATCTGTCAATCACGCGCGCAGTTAATCACACTCTCAACAAGAGGCTGCGAAACGGTGAAGAAAATCATCCGGAACGAAACATCATAGAATTGACCCTAGTGCCTCAGTTTTCTGGAACAGCAACCAACTTTTCTTCCAAATCGCCTTTGTATTCCGGAAGCCACTCAAAATTCTCTTGCTTTGTCAGGAAACTGTGTCCACCAGCTCCACACGCTGTTTCAACGCTTTCTCTACATTGAGAACGGCATGCGAGGAGAATCCGGCCAACCTGGGATAGGTCTCCTGTGGGTTGGTGGCCAGCTCGCATTCGTCATTGACCACTTGGCAAGATGAACAGTGGACACGATCTCTATCTTCATAGCACTCTCACCGAGGAGAGCATTAGGAGAAAGCAGAATTTAGCGACTAACCATAACTGAACCTCGTCATAGCTCAAGCTACACATCGAAGGCACTGCAGCTCGGCTGACGAGCCAGGGGCTTACCTTTTGATCACGCCAAGTTCGCGGAGCACATCGCCATGTCCACGCGTGAAGTCCTCACTCGCGAGTTCGCGAGCCCTCACAAATTTCAGTTCCGAGAACCACTCAGGCGTCTGAGGCTTTTTCCTCAATGTTCCACCGTATACAAAGCAGACATCCCAGTGGGCGACATCAGGATCCTTCGGATCTTGTGACAGATGCGATTGTATCTCAAGGAGCGACAACTTGCACTTCGTAAGCCCCACCTGCTCGACCAAGATGCGCGTCGCTGCGTCTTCAGGTTTCTCGCCATATTTCAGATGTGAAGCAGGGATGAGCCACTTGTTCGAGGAAGCGTATATCGGCGCGAACTTTTCACCCATAAAGAATCTCTCAACCCATACCTCAGGCTTCGTCATCTTACCGACCAGAATCCCGTCCTTCCCTTTGAGAACCAAGAAGGAGGAGAGACACGTGCCACCTTTCGGCACGTGACCTTCCATGAACATTGCTTTCTGAATCACATTCTTCACACTCCACGAACACTGTTGCCGACTCGAAGTTTAAGATTTGGGTCACACGCAAAAGCTAGAGACCAAGAGGAACAGTTTGAGGATTCTGTATAGACAACCATTTCTGCGGTTGGCCAGATTCAGGACATCTTCACAATTAGGGATAGGACCAGGTTTTATCATGATTCCTGCGCAATTGGCAAAGTATGCCACAACTTCGGATTTTGGAGCATCTAATCTTTGAAATAAGTCAACGGAACATGACGTGGGAATGATTATAGGAGTTGCAGTTTATGCTGAGCGGTTCATGCCTGATGTTGCGCGGAACTTCTTTATTCACTGACTAGTATTGTCACGAAGAGCTAGATCTGGAACGTAGACTTTTGAAAACCCCGTTCAACAAGACTGTAGAAGCAAGGCCGCATACTGCAGCATACACGATGCACAAGTACTTCGCTCGTAGACCATGGAATGTCTTCAGTGAGCTCATTTCGCATTACTCGGCACCAGGCGAAATTGTCCTGGATCCTTTCTGCGGAGGGGGTGTGACAGTGATAGAGTCGCTGAGGCTGAAAAGAAAGGTCGTGGGAGTTGACGTCAATCCTCTGGCAACTTATGTCACCGACATGCAGAGCAAACCCATAGACCTCGATGCCCTCAGACAGGCCTTCCTTGAAATTGGCAGGAAAACCAAGCCAGAGATCACACGGCTTTACTCAACCAAATGCACCAATTGCGGCGCCACAGCAATAGCCGACTGGATTGAGTGGGACGAACGGACGGGGCAAATTGTCCGGCTAAAATACGATTGTCCCACCTGCGATGCTAGTCGCGAGAAGTTCTCTGATCGAGAAGACATGCGCCTGACGATGAAAATCGAGAAGAACTTTAGTTCAGACGTCCTACAAAGAAGACTATGGTTTCCTAAGACTCGTATTCCCCGCGGCGACAAGACCAACTCGCTTCTGAATCGTGGAATCAGCTTTTTCCACGAGCTATTTACGCGTAGGAATCTGCTGGCACTTGCGCTATTGTTGAATGAGATTGAAAGAATGGAGAACAACGAGGCTAGAGAGTTCCTGAAGTTCACGTTTAGTAGCTCGCTGAAGTGGGCCAGCCGCCAATCTCACCTTCGTGGCCATATCGTAGAAGGTTGGGCGATGCACGCCTACTGGATATATTCGAAGAGCCTCGAAATTAATGTGTGGAAGACTTTCGAACGACGCACCGCTGCTGTGCTTAGAGGAAAGAAGTACAGCAATGAGAACATTGGAACGGTGGGCAGAAAAGCGAGAGATTTCAGCGACATCATCAACAACAAAGCTTCCTACCTCCTATTGACAGGAAGCGCCACTCAGCTTCCGTTGCCGAACAGCAGCATTGATACTATCATAACCGATCCGCCGTACGGGGGGAACGTGAACTATGGCGAGTTGGCTGACTTTTGGTTCGTTTGGATGAGTAGGGGTAAGATCATTGAGAAGCAGAACGAAACGATAATCAACAAAACTCAGCGAAAAACTCTGCAAGACTACGAGATGCTCCTGTACACGGTCTTTAAGGAATGCTATCGCGTTCTCAAACAAGATCGGTATCTCGTCTCCACTTTCAACAGTAAAGATGTGGGAGTAGTTTCGAGCTTCATCACTGCAGCATCACGAGCCGGTCTCAGACTCCTTCCCAACGGACTTCTCTATCAGAAACCCATTAGTCACTACGAAACGACTTTCCATGCTATGCAGATAGGAGCTTTCGTGGGAGATTTCATCTTCACATTTCAAAAAGGAGGGAGATCAGGAATCAGGTCAAGCACGACTAACCGTGACCTGAACAAAATAGAGCGAGAACTTACTGCTGTGACCAGGAAAGCATCGGAAGGTCGAATAACAGAATCGGAGATCAGGGAAAAGTCTTACCGAATACTAATCCCCTTCCTCGCCAAGCATGCCCAATTGGACCAGCGCGCCTGCAAAGAAGCAGTGAAATTCCTTGAGGCCAAAATGAGTGAACATGAACCCTATTTCAAACAGTTACGGGAGGCAATGACTGAAACAAGGCGGAGATCTTACCTCAATCAGCACAGACCGTGACTTCTATCAGATGACTGTTGCCATGGATCTGCCTTCATCCTGCCGCGAAGAGTCCCCGCGCCCATAATGCCAGCTAAGAACACGTTCCGGTTTGATCATCATAACGACTCTGTCAGGCTGCATTAGGGCGTGTGCCAACCAACTCTTGCCCTCATCCTTCCCATATCTGAAGGAAATTCTCTCCAACCACTTTTCGCGATTACCCGTAACGACACTTGCCTTGCTGAAAGCACACACAGCCCGATACGGGCGTTCGTCGGTGGCTATGCTCAAGGCCACTGTGGGATTCTTCTGAATCTGCTTGCCTTTCAATCGACCAAGACGCGTTGTGAAGTAAAAGATGCCATCATCGTATACGTACCAGATTGGGGTTACGCGAGTGTTGCCTTTTCTTGATGAGGTTGCTAGGTGTGCTAACCGTGGTTCGTCTAGCAAAGCCTTGAGTTCGATTTTTGAGAGGGGCAATTGGAAAATCTCAGTGATTCATGAGATCGGCGAAGCTTTGCTTTGAACTCACCTAACAATCGTGGGACTTGACCGGTTCTAGTCTAGGCTCCCATCCGTTGTGGGTCGACAGCTTCACCATAGCGTTCAAGGAAAGCGAGCTCGTTAATGGG
>PMBQ01000140.1 GCA_003152955.1 Candidatus Bathyarchaeota archaeon | reverse complement strand
TCATTGACATTGATGATCTTCCAAGTCTGGCCATGAATTTAGAAGACAGTGCCGCCCCTGCATTTTCTAGCTACAAAGTCTTGATCCATAGTCCCAATTCTGCGCTTCCTGAAAAAATCGAACACATCAAAGCGTTTCACGTCTGGGATTACTGAGAGATTTTCGTAGTAGTATCGGAATGTTCTATACCTAGGAGAAATTGTCCCGTCAATCAGCCTGATAATCCCGAGCGAGTCAAGGAACTTAGCAAACGGATGTAACTCTTCACCAGTCATATCCCGGTAAGGATATGAACCGTGAATGATCTCGAGAACTTCACCGAGCTTCACCCTCTTGAGATCCAGAGCTATTCCGGCTATTTGATGAGCCAAGACATCTAGGGCTTTGTCGTGGATGTCGGTTCTCTCGATTTTTCCTGCTTTGGAGTTCGCAGCGATTACTGCGGCTTCGAGGAGATCGTCGGCCCACGTTCCAATCACTGTGCCCTTGGCAAGCCCTCGCAGAGTGTGACCGCTCCGACCAATGCGCTGTATGAGTCGAGTTGACATTCGGGGCGACATGTACTGGACGATGAAGTCCACTGTTCCGACATCGATTCCAAGCTCCAAGGAAGATGTGCAAATTACTCCCTTCACAGAACCATCTTGGAACCCTTTCTCAACCTCTTCTCGTATCTCGCGAGATAGTGATCCATGATGAACACGTACAGACAATTCCGGAGCCAATGCATGCAGCTGTGATCCAACAGCTTCAGCTTGTTCACGTGTGTTGGTGAAGACAAGCGTGGACTGCTTTTCTGAAATGATCTTGGCGATTTGCTTGGCTCTTGCGATGGTCGTGGGTGGCAATCCAAATGTGTCGGAATCCTTTGCGTCGTCGGGTGTTGGGGGGATAAATTGAACCTGAACCTCGAACTCTCTGAGCTCATCCGATCTGGCGACCGTTACCGTACGCTCTGTTCCAGCAAGAAATTGCCCCACCTTGCCTTCTTCCCCCACTGTGGCAGAAAGCCCGATTCTCTGAAAGCTCCGTCCTGTCAAATGCGCCAAGCGTTCCAGAGCCAGTGAGAGTTGAACTCCACGTTTGTCAGTTGCGAGTTCATGAATCTCATCTACAACCACCCATCTAACACCCTTCAGATGCTCGCGCATTCTACGTCCTGGTAGTATTGCTTGCAGAGTTTCTGGAGTGGTAACGAGCAGCTCTGGGGGAGATTTTGCTTGCATTACTCTAGTGCTTGTAGGGGTATCTCCGTGCCTGACTTGAACTTTGATGTCGAGCTCATTTCCGATTTCAGAGAGTCGACGAACGATATCACGATTCAGAGCTCTGAGCGGAGTCACGTACAATATTGAGATCCCCTTCGTCTCTTGGGCAGCGCGTCTTTCTAGAAACATGTTGAAAATTGGAAGAATTGATGCTAATGTCTTGCCAGTCCCCGTGGGCGCGATCACCAGAACGTTCTTTCCTTGAAGAATTGGCGGAATGGCAATTCTCTGGATGTCACTGGGTTCTTCTAACCCAATCTTCTCGAGATGAGTCCGAATGGGTCTATGCAACTGTGCGAAAGTGTTCTCAAGCAACGCGGATCCCCGCTCTATCCAACTCTAGAGAATCTCTTGCGTAGAAGAGTTCTGGGCAATATCCCAAGATGAACTCTCGGGCGGCTTCGTTCGCGATCTGCCTATCATCTACGAAGACGGTTTCTCGTAAGCGAGGTAGACGAAAATCAGAACGAATGCTACTACGGCCAGGAACATGATTCCGATCTGAATGAGTCCGTATAACTCATCGGTTGTCAAGGGTTTTACGCTCGCCGCACCCTAGAAAGCAAGTGCCCTTTTAAACACTGCTCAATTCCCCAGACATCACTCGGAATCGCCACGCTTCTCCTTCGCTCTCCACCGGTCGGTAATAGTTGAATATTGGGCGTCTTTCTTCGAGATTCTGACGAATTGGTTCAGCGTTTCAGCGACCCGTTGCGCGATTATGTGGTAGCACAACCCCCTCTTCTTATCCATCACGCGAAAATAATAGTCGTCACAGTAGCAGAACGGTATATCCGGCATAACTTGATACTCTCCCCTTCTGCCTTCAACGGCCCACACGACTCTTCCGCCGGGTATGAATTCATATCGTCGTACTTTGCCAGAACTTGCTAAGTCCCAACCGTTGGTGAATCTCTCACCGAAGGCCTTCAGCAAGGAATCCCTCAGGCGTTCTGAGAGTCTTCCGTCCGTTCTGAGTTCTGCGATTGCCTCGCCCATCAGTTCATTCTCTGATTCGTAGGCGCGTTGCATCTGCATTCCAGCGAGAAAGTGTTGATTTGAGGAAATCACAGAATGATTCTTCTGGGCAACTTTCAAAGCTGCCGATATTTATTGACCAAGTAAGATTACGACAATAGTCTTGATTCTCGGGAAACGTTTTTAAGTGGTCTTGCGTCGGTCTATGCAGCCGCGCTAAAACGTTCTGTAGCGCGTTCCCGATGCTCCCGAAGTATTCTCGGAGGCAAACCAAACTCATGTACCACGAAGAGAAAAACAACATACCGAAGTACGTGCTTACCGGAACGACTACAATGGGTGTCGTTTGTCGAGATGGAATAGTAATGGGAACAGACACCCGCGCAACGATGGGAACTTTCGTAGCACACAAGAAAGCCAAGAAGGTCTACCCGATTGACGAGCACGTCGCCATGACAATCGCCGGAGGCGTGGCCGACGCTCAATCAGTCGTCGACGTTCTACGGGCGAATTCTAAGCTGTACAAATACGAGAAAGGTCTTCCTATCCCGATAAGTGCAGTCGCACGATTGGCTGCGAATGTTCTTTTCTCAGCGAGGTACTATCCGTTTATCCTCCAATCAATCATAGGTGGGGTCGATGTCCAGGGCCCCCACATTTTCGCTCTAGATCCTTTAGGCAGTGTTACCGAGGAGAAATGCGTCTCCACAGGCTCCGGTTCACCTATTGCGTATGGTGTTCTAGAGCCAGGCTACAAAGAGGGTATGTCTGTGAAAGAAGCAATACCGCTAGTAGTCCGTGCGGTCAACTCCGCTATGAAACGTGACTCTGCAAGCGGAGACAGCTTCGATGTGGCGATAATCTCGAAGGAAGGCTACCGAGAGCTTAGCGAGGATGAGAAGAAACGCGTATTCACTGAAGCCAGCTAAGCCCTTCATCATGAGAATTCTGAACAACTACCTTTCACGAAGGTTTCCCCAGTGGCGAGACTAGTAGATGATTCACAAGCGAGAATACGGGAAACCATAGTCACCCATATGCCCAAAGAGGCAGAAATCACCAGAATCGAATTTGAAGGACCACGCCTTGCGATCTACGTGAAGAATGTAGGCCTGCTCCTTGAACAGAGCTACGTTGTCACTGACATAGTGAACCTGCTCCACAAACGGGTTGTTGTACGATCGGATCCGTCGATACGACACACCGAAACCGAGTCTGAACGATTGATTAAAGGCATCATCCCCGCCGAGGCTGAGATTACAGAGATCAACTTCGATCCGACACTTGGCGAAGTTGTGATCGAAGCCAAAAAGCCCGGGTTGGCGATCGGCAAAGACGGCTCCACGCTCTCAGAGATCATTAAAGCAACAAGTTGGCGACCAAGGGTTCTGCGTGCTCCTCCATTACCTTCCAAAATCATCGCCAGCACACGCCATATTCTACACTCGGAAAGCGAAGAAAGGAGCAGAATATTCCGAGACGTTGGGGAACGCATTTTCCGTCCGCGAATCTCCAGGACCGCCAGTGTGTTTTTGACCCCCCTCGGAGGATTCCATGAGGTCGGCAGGTCAGCGATTCTGATACAAACCGAGGAGAGCCGGGTTCTCCTCGATTGCGGGGTCAGCGCTGGTGCTAATGAGCCGATCACGGCCTACCCGCGAGTAGACACGGACGACTTCGACATTGACAAGCTGGATGCAGTGATAATATCACATGCTCACCTAGACCACTGCGGGTTTGTGCCTTTCCTCTACAAGTATGGGTATGATGGCCCCATCTACTGCTCTGAGCCAACCTCAGTGCTTATGACCCTTCTACAACTTGACTATCTCGATGTGGCCAGTAAAGAAGGAGGATATCCCCCGTACGATCAGAAAGACGTTCGCGAAGCCGTCATGCATACCATACCTGTCAAGTACGGAGTCGTCACCGACGTTGCACCTGATATCAAACTCACCTTACACAACGCCGGTCATATCATAGGAAGCTCAATCGTCCACCTCCACATTGGAGAGGGTCTACACAACATCGTGTACAGCGGCGATTTCAAGTTCGGACGCACGATGCTACTTGAGCCTGCAACATGCTCCTTCCCCAGAGCGGAAACATTGATCATGGAAAGTACGTACGGCGGACCAGACGATGTTATGTCCGACAGGGAAACCGTAGAGGGCAAACTGGCCAAGATCGTTAACGAGACCGCTGAGAAAGGCGGGAAAATTCTCATCCCCACTCTAGCGGTTGGACGAGCGCAAGAAATCATGCTCGTCCTTAACAGTTACATGAAGAACAAGCAAATCAAGGAACTGCCAATATTCCTTGAAGGGATGATCTCCGAAGCAACCGCTATTCACACAGCCTACCCGGAGTACCTTGCGGGAGATCTGCGCGAACAGATACTCTACAAAGACATTAACCCAATCCAATCCGATTACTTCAGCAACGTGGACCATCCGTCGGATAGAGAGAAGATCACCTCCGGAGAGCCATGCATTATCTTAGCTACTTCGGGCATGATGGAGGGTGGCCCGGCAATTGACTACTTCCGGTACCTTGCATCCGATGAGAAAAATGCCTTAGTGTTCGTGAGCTATCAGGTCGAAGGAACCTTAGGGAACAGATTGAAGAACGGCGGCCGAGAAGTTTCGCTGATGGGCAGGAACGGAAAAGTTGAAGCTTACAAGGTTAATTTGCGAGTTGAAAGCGTCGAGGGCTTCTCGGGTCACTCGGATAGAAACCAGTTGTTCAGCTTCTTGAAACGTGTTTCCCCTCGACCAACAAGAGTCGTACTGGGACATGGTGAAAGAAGAAAGACCGATCTGTTCGCTAATCAGGTTTCGAGAATTCTGAAGTTGAGAACAGTGGCACCTGACAACCTTGAAACGCTCAGGTTAAGATAGGCTAGGAAAGACTAGTCTGTTTCCTCGTCTGCCCCGCTACCTGCTGCAGCGACGGTCAAGGCGGAGTTTTCCTTGCCGCGCCAGACTTTAACCGTTGGCGGAGTCATCACTATTCTTTCCTCACCCAGTCTGGCTATATCGCCCTGAATGGACTTAACGAAATCAACCAGTTCACTGATTGCTGATTTCGTGTCCTCAACACTCCGTTTAGCTATGGGACTAATCTTGACAATGAGAATGTTCCCCTCAATGATCTCTGCCTTAATTCTAGGCACGTCCGCAGGGTCACGCAAAGGATATGCCTTAACGTAGATTGGGTGTTGAATTGAAGGGTTGACCAGCGGGAACCTCTCCTCTCTATTATGGTCAGAACTCATCATTTTGAAAGACACTTGCCTCGACGGGTTGTGTCTTCTCGGACGATGGCAGTTTAAATGTTTGCACCAAAAACTGGGGATTCTAACACGCCCATGTTAAGACTTAGCAGGCGTTTCAACGTGAAGTGGCCGAAGTTTGTCACTCACACGTACAGAATTCTAAGTCAAACAGGACCGGTCTTGGAGGTCTTTCCACTGGAAGATGTCCAACCCATTGAATGATTTACGCAGTGAACGACTTCCAAAGCTCGTCCCCTACGTAGTGGAGGTTCGTTATCACCCTCCCCTTGCTGAGAGACTTCATGGCTTGAGAATCCATCTCTGCGAGTCCTAGTGCAATTTTCTTGCCGAACTTCTCATCCACGATGACCACCAAATCTCCCTTAGCAAAATCATTGTCGAATTGCTTGATGCCTGGCCGCATTATCTGGGCACCGTTGACCACATGAGCGACCGCACCCATATCCACAACAATCTTTGGCAGGTCGTTAATCAACTCGTCAAACTTCAATGATGGAAGAAGGCCTCCCTCCGTTCGCAGAATCAGAGGGGCCCCCTCCACGAAAAAAACTGAACTTTTGTCAACAGAAAGCTCCTCGAAATTCTCAGCCGACCTCAGCGAACGCTCGACTGATGGATATTTTTCTACAAACTCCTTAAGCAGCTGCCGAACCTCCTTATCTTTCAGATGAAGCCTCGTGGGCAAAGGTACATCGACCTTCTAACCTCACTAATTGATACTTAACATCGAAGGAACCTCTCGTTACCCATGACTTCGTCTGTNNGTAAATGCAATTACAAAGCTAGGTCAGAAAGCACAATGTCCGCAGTTGCTGACAAGATCTTCCAAGAGAGCCTGAGCAAGATCGTTCTCGTGGAACTGAAGGGTAGCCGTACTATTCGAGGAAAACTGTACAGTTACGACCAGCACATGAACTTGGTTTTGGAGGACGCAGAGGATGTTTCGAATCCCGAGAACACCAGAAATATCGGTACGATAATCGTCAGAGGCGACAACGTAGTATTAGTCTCGCCGCCCCCTAAGAGGTAGTGAAACACTCAACCTAACAAGTTTTCTAAGAGCTGATGGGATTGACTAAGGGTACAGCTTCTTTCGGAAGGCGCGGACGCTCCAAGACTCACATTCGATGTAGGCGCTGTGGACGTCATTCGTACCACGTAAGATGGAAGAGATGTTCTGCATGCGGTTTCGGTGCTTCGAGCAAGTTGCGGAGCTATGCATGGCAAACGCACACCATGAACAGGTACCGAAGAATCAGGTAATCTCCCGATCCGAGCGTACTTCCATTCACGCAAGAACACGGGCAGAATGCGTCAGTCAGCTCTTCATCTGAGCACTTCTAACTATTCAGACCGAAAGTTCATTCTTTTTGTTGATATGGACCTGAGGGTAGACCCAGGTCGAATCAACGAAGCGCTCTAGGTCGAAGTAGAGGGTGCCACTGTTGGCGCTGTCGTCTCAGGTACTTCCGCAGCTGCAGGTGGAACGGGAGGTGGCTTCTTGAAGTTCTCGATGAAAGTAACAGCCTCAATTTTCGGGAAGAACTTGCCAATATCCGCCGTAATTGTCTGCTTGACTACCTGCAATCCTTCGAGGAAGAAAGCTTCTTCAGGAATTTCAACCTGCAATTTGCCATCTCCAATGCTGACATTGAACTTTTCCTGCTCCACTGTAGGTAGTCGCTTGTGAAGGAGGCTCTTTACCTTCTCTTCATCGGATTCGATGACCTTCTCGATCGTTACATCGTACTCAAGGGTTCTTCCGGCAAAGGGGTGATTGTAGTCGACTTGAACTCGACCAGCACCTACCGCTCGGACCAGGGCCGATTTGCCCTCTATATTGACCTGCAAACCTGGAACGGGATTCATTCCCTCCGATGTGAATTTCCGAAGAGGGACCAAGCGCACTTTCTTCGGATCACGTTCTCCGTAGGCCTTCTCTGGTGGAAGTTCGATTGGGGTTGGCTTGCTTAACTCGAATCCTGCAAAGGCTTCATCCAAACCTTTGGGAACCCAACCCTCACCCACTACCACGAAGAATGGTTCGTACTTTTCCTCACCATGATAGAGTTTCTTCTCTTTGGCTACGCTCTCAATCGTGGTGTTCACGGTCTCCCCCGTTTCCTTGACCTTTAGGGTATAGTTGATGAGCAGGAAGTCGCCGTTCTTGATGGGCAATTCATGGCACCTTGTTCTGTGAAGCTTATGCTAAGGTTTGCCCGCTCTAGATTAATCTTTCAGCGTCGACTCATAGAACGCTGAGCCAAGTCTGGATTAGGGAGTACACGCTGCTAAACAAGAATTCCCAAGAAAAAGGGGTTCTCTTAGGTTGGGTTACTTCTTTGCTTCAAGTGGCTTCCAAGTTATGGCCAGCACGCCGCCTATGATGCCGAGTATCAATCCGACACCGAAGCCGCCTGCACTGCCGAATATGCTGATCACTGAGAAGATCACGATCAAAGTGCCCCAAGTTGTGTGTTCTTTGGGTTTGTTATTCAACATGTAAGCGCTGATTATGACGATGGCTCCGAAGATTAGCCCTACGATTGCCAGTATTCCGAAACCGTATCCCATCATGCCAAAACCTTGGCTCATCATACCGTAGCCCCGTCCGCCATTCCCGAAGCGGTTCATCATGCCCATGAACCCGAAGCCCATTAGTGACACCAATGCAGCGCCGAGTAGGATGAAAATGCCTGCGACCAGTGAAAGCAGAAAGGCGGCTGTTGGTTTCTCTTCATCTACCATTTTCTTTTTTCACCTCCAGTGTTAATTG
>PMBQ01000312.1 GCA_003152955.1 Candidatus Bathyarchaeota archaeon | reverse complement strand
ATCGACACGGCCGAGATTTACGGTCAAGGGAAATCTGAACAAATTATTGGTGAAGCGATACGTGGTCATCGGGAGAATGTTGTCATTGCAACGAAAGTCTGGCCGTTCAACCTCAGCTACGGCAGAGTTCTCAAAGCAGCAGAGCGCAGTATGCGCAGACTGGGAGTTGACGTGATAGATCTGTATCAAGTTCACTGGCCCAACCCTCTCGTCCCGATACGCAAGACCATGAAAGCCATAAAGAAGCTCGTTCAAGACGGAAAAGTTCGAACCGTCGGAGTCAGTAATTTCAACTTGAAGAAGTTGAAAGCCGCGCAGGAGGCACTGGCGCCTTTGGAACTCGCTTCAAACCAAGTGAGATACAATCTGCTCGACCGGCGGATTGAACGGGAGCTTCTCCCCTATGCTAACGCCGAGAAGATCACGATCATCGCATACAGCCCGCTTGCCCAAGGTTTGCTGACAGGGAAGTATACCCCGGACACCGGACCGAGTAGCTTCATTCAAACGGTAAACCCTGGATTTTCACCTCAAAACCTAACCAGACTCGCCGAAACCAACCGGGCTCTCTCCGAGATAGGTAAGACGCATGGAAAGACTCCTTCTCAGGTTGCGCTGAACTGGCTGACGATGAAGGAGAATGTGGTTGCGATTCCGGGAGTGAAGAGGACCGAGCATGCGATCGATGATGCAGGAGCTGTAGACTGGGCGCTCAATGGGATTGAGATGGAGAGGCTAGAGCAGGCTGCAACTGATGTACGATTCGACAGACTTAGCATGGTTCCCAACGTTCTGAGATCCCTCCTACGCAGAGGATAGCATTCCACCCCCGAGAACTCAATGAACCGCCAATTCCGGCTTCTATAAGCTTTAAGCGAAAGTTGCCGTATGTAGGGTCTGTTTCAAGGGCGCGTTTGATTGGCGGCTACGCTTCGACTTGGGTATTGGGCGGCACAGGAACAGTACGATCCACAAAGACTACTCCAGTATGCCGTGCGCGCCGAAGTCGTAGGCTTCGATATCATCGTTACAAGCGACCATTTCCACCCTTGGGGAGATACCGGTGGTCAGGCTGGTTTCCCATGGATCTGGCTTGCATCCGCTGCAGAAAAGACAAGGAAAGTTGAGCTGGGCACGGCCGTCACGACGCCCATGTTCCGCTATCACCCCGCTCTCGTGGCGCAGGCATTTGCGACCCTCGACAACCTCTACCCAGGAAGAATATTCATCACCATAGGCACCGGACACGCGATGAACGAGATACCTTTAGGATTCAAGTGGCCTGGGTTCGAAGAGAAGATCGAACGACTCCAAGAAGCTCTGGACATAATTCAGAAACTTTGGAAAGGCGACTTCGTAACCTACGAAGGCAAATACTTCCAACTTAACAAGGCAAAGCTCTACACGAAGCCAAAAACCAAGATCCCAATTTATCTGGCTACGTCGAATGAACGCGTTGCCCGCATGGCGGGGCAGTTTTCTGATGGAATCCTAACCAATCCGAGAGGATTGGATCGGTTCAACAAGATCGTGGGAGCGATGGAAAGATCCGCAAAGAAAGCTGGACGGGATCCGTCGAAGTTGAGCAGGAGCATGGAATTCAAGGTCGCCTATGACATTGACTACAACCGCGCGTTGAAGTCAGCCATGTTCTGGGCCACTACAGCAATCCCGCGCGAAAAGCGAGAGCATGTTTGGGACCCACGAGAGCTTGAGGCGCTCGTTGGACCAGAGGAAGAGGAGAAGATCAAAGACTCTTGGCTGATCACAACTGACTCTGATGATATTATCAAGCGGCTCGGAGATTTCTTGAAGATGGGTTTTGATCGCGTCTACATACACAGCGCCAGCCCCATCGAGGAGCGATTTCTCAACTTGCTGGGACGCGAAATCTTACCCTGGATGCGCGAATATTATGAGAGCCTATTCAGACCCGTCCGCACAGTAACCGCAGAGTGAGATTCAACGATCGTTACATGGTTCTATCATGGGTTTGAGGTCAGAAGCTCTCTTACTTTCTGTATGGCTTGCTGCCCTTTCCAAGTGTGACCAGTAACAACAATCCTGCCGTCTCGCTCAGCCTCTTTGAATGCCTGACTGCTGCGTTGGAGAACAGCATTTCTTAGGCTTGCTAGATCTCCTTTCACGGTCACGTCGGGATTGGAAGATAAGCCAGTATGCAGTTGAACGCTGCCGCCTGCGAGGAATTCAAGATTGCATTCTTGGGAATCTCCGATTATGTTCAGGTAAATCGGTGTCACCATGGCATAGAGGATTCGTTTGCCAGCGTTCGAAGAACCAGAAAGCTCTTCCCTAATTCTGCTCTCAATTTCAGTACGCAGCTGGGAGAGAATCGCAGATAGATCGGCCATGCTCATTAGAGACCAGCTCATGCACAAAGACAGTCAACGTACTCGGACTCGAAGCTAAACTGTGTTGCGGTATTGAAGAAGAATAGAGGCAGTACTCCTCTTTTGTTTCCCAGTCTAGCAATCATGATGTGACGGAGTGGTGCCATTTGAGTATGTATTCTGGCAGTCTGAGACCACGTTCTGCGACTTTTTCCACCATATAGATTGGGAGTGGGCTGAGGGCGAAGGCTGATTTGACGTAGAAACTATTTGGTCGACCTTCTAGGCCGTCCCCTTTTATTGTGAATGACAGATCGGAGGATGCGGCTATCGTGCTGTCGGGGTTTCCGACAATCGATGCGACCACGGCGCCCATTCGTTGGAAGTTCTTGCACCATCCAGCTACGATCTCAGTTTCGCCGCTGTGTGACACGACAATTAGGATATCACCTGCGCGGGGTGCTGGCGTATTCGATTCGCCCGCCACATATATCTGATCACCCATGGCACGTTTCACATGACCTACGCGCACGGCTGTCATGCGGGCGACTTCTCTCCCGCTTCCCAGTCCGACGAAGAAGCATGAATGTCTCTGTTCCAGCGCCTCCACGAGTGCTTTGAAGAAGTCTGATGTCACAATTTGATCCACCAGAGTTCCTATTTCCGTGAAAAGTTCTTTGGATCGGGCGATGACTCTCTCTGCGGAAGCCTCCTCATAGAGCGCTTCCGCTATGGCCTGGAACAATACACCCGTACCCAGAATGAAGAGGTCTTCCATTATTCCAGTAGCTCGAAATTCCTTAGATTCCGTAGGTTCCTCGTCGCGCTCACGTCCCTTCAGAACCAGCACGTTCCCATAACGCGCTGCGAGCTTCCCGATCGGCGCATCACGCTCCGAGGTTACCACATCCATCCTAAAGTCGCGGGGGTTACCTTGCTGAGCGATGTACATGGCCAACTGTTGAGCGTCAAGAAGCGGCATCAAAGATTTCCCGCTGCCCGAGTTAATTAGCAAGCATACCTGCCCGAAGCGCTGCTTTAGAATCGGTGCCGCTTCGATCACGTTTCTCCCCGGAAAACCGATGTCGCCGCGGTCGAGAACAAGTTTCCCGCCCCGCATCTTCGCCATCTCGCTGCATGCAATGCTTAGAGCGCCTTTCGATCTACCCTCTCCTGATGGAAGAATCACGCCAGCGCCTTTGATGTCGTGATAGAGCGCTTCGATCTCGTTGCGGTTGGCCTGTTCTAGATTCTGGAATATGCGGTTTACGAACGTCATACTGCTTATTTCAGGTGGCATATCCCAAGCGCTCGCTAAGGTATCAAGTCACACTTGATTATGGCCCCAAATAAGTGGTTTCGGGTCTGGCTCGAATTGCCTCTGGACGCTCCAAAGGATATGAAGGACAGAGCAGGTTGTATCGAAATAGCGGTTGAGCCGCTAGGTGCCATCTGCCCTGATCACTGGAAAACAGGTTGTTCTGCGTGGTTTGGAACGCGAAGATCTCAAACTCATGCACAAATGGTTGAATGATGAAGAGGTTATGGAATGGGCCCGCTCGAAGCCCGATAATACCGCTTCGATGGAATCCGTTGAGAAAGATTTCGAGCAGGATGTGAAAGGAGAGAATCCTCATAGGCGCACGTTCATCGTTGTCGAGAAGAGAACTGGAAAACCCGTCGGGTGGGCGATGATTCGGTGGTGGCGACCTTTCAGCACGACCGCAGATTTAGGTTTGGTGATCGCTGAGAAGCATCTCAGGGGGAAAGGTCTGGGTACAGAGGCTACGAGATTACTTGTTGATCTAGCGTTCAATCAGCATAACATGCACAAGGCAGAGTTGTT
>PMBQ01000160.1 GCA_003152955.1 Candidatus Bathyarchaeota archaeon | reverse complement strand
AGGTACTCTTCGGCTCAAAATACAAACTGAGACAAACCCGCGGAACCTTCGGGCTGGGAGGGAAGATGGCAATTCTTTACGGTCAAATAACAACACACGGCCAAGCAACAATAATGTCGAGTACTGGACCGACCAAGATCCACCAATACGATCTGACGATCGACATTCAGAAGAACAAACCTGAAGTCATCCGGCACAAGACTCACCCTAACGAGAATCATTGGCATGGTGCTCTCATCGACTTCTCAACTGAGGCAGACTACACGAGAGCTATGCCAAAGATCTTAGAATACCTCAAACAGACAGCGATCGTGGCACCTTATGCTAACATAACCTACGTTGACCCGAGAGGGAGACTGTATCGGTTCGAGAGGGTGACCGTGCTGATGCCAAAGCCCCCGGAGGAAACTCTACCCCATCCATATGGTGTCGACGTTGAGACAATGAAGCGACTGATCGAGATTACCAAGGAGCATACTATGCTCAGTTTCATGAAAACCCACTTCCATCGTGTCGGCAAGACTATGGCTTCAGGTTTCCTGCAGCAGGTTGGCATTCCCGCCAAGAGGAATCCCAAGAAACTTGTCCCAGAAGAGATCGTTCAGATCGTAAACACCATGAAGAGCTACAAGTTCTTGGCTCCGGACGCTAGCTGTCTTTCTCCGCTAGGCGAAGAACTACTCGAGGCAGGAATAAGGAAAGAACTCTCTCCAGAATTTGTTACCGTATATCAGCGAAAACCATCAGCATACGCTGGTTTTCCATTCATCGTCGAAGTTGGGATAGCCTATGGGGGAGAGATCGAACCTGGTGGGGGAATCAAACTCTACAGGTTCGCCAATAAGATTCCACTGCTCTTCGACGAGGCGAGCGATGTATCATGGAAGGTGGTTAATACTGAAATGGACTGGAGGCACTACAAAGTGGCGCCGGACATGCCCATCGCGGTATTCATTCACATTTGCTCTACCAAAGTGCCGTACAAGACTGTGGGAAAGGAGTTCATCGCAGACCGATCTGATGTGGAAAGAGAGGTCATCAACGCGGTTCGCGAAGTAGCCCGTCGCCTTTCGCTGTTTCTTTCTAAGAAAATCCACTTGGCACGGGACAAGCATAGGCTTGATGTGTTCCAGAAGTATCTTCCGAGGATCGCAGAATTTTCCACTAAACTCGCCAAGAAAGGAAAGTCACCCGACGTCTCCCCATTACTAAGGAGTGTTTTGAGCCATGAGAAAACCGAAGAAGATGAAGACGACCAAGACATCGAGTAGAGTCGAACAGAAAAAGGAAGTTGTGCTCAGCAGCCTAAAGGGCCTAGGTGAGCAACTCTACTCCCAGCTCTCCCAGAAACAATGGCCTTCAGTGCGCATGCCAAGCCGCNNTGACCAGCACACTAGACAATACATCCTGGGCGATCATTACGTCAAAAGAAGCGCCCGCAACATACGACACATACGGCCACTGACTCAGCTCACTTGGACTGGGTCATTTGTCGACGAGCTCGCTCGAGAAGGCAAGACGTCAACTTTGCGAGACGTATTCTATTCGGCACAAGCATACGAAATGAGCTTTGCTGACCAAGCGGAGAGCGACGACATAATTACGGACCTTGAAACAGTCCTAGGACATGCGCGAGAAGATTTCAACGTCTTTCCTGAAGAACGTAGCGCAATTTTCGGCGATCTAACGATCGAATATACTGTCCGTGGTTACGAAGGGAAGAGATTGAACCTTTCTTCCCACCCTGACGGAATGATGATAGGCCCCGCATTAACAAACGCAGAATTCGTGGACTGCAAAGCCGACAAGATCATCGCCATAGAGAAGGGTGGCCTGTTCACTCGTTTTATCGAAGAAAGGGTCCACGAGAAGTACAAGGCGTTGCTGATCCACACCGCAGGCCAGGCTCCACGAGCCACAAGAGCGCTCTTGCGAAGAATGAGCCAAGAACTGAAGCTGCCGGTCTACATTTTCTGCGACGCCGACCCATGGGGAATGCACATTGCCAATGTAATAATAGCAGGTTCCGCAAACGCTGCACACCTGAGGGAGCTCAACACACCCGACGCGAAATGGGCAGGAGTCTATGCTTCTGACATAGTCGATTACAAGTTACCCAGCGATCCACTAACCGATCTGGACATTAAGAGATTGTATGAACTTCAAAAGGATCCGAGATACGACACCAAACTGTGGAAGCGTGAGATCGAAACCTTCCTGAAAGTCAAGCGCAAATCAGAGCAGGAAGCTTTCAGTCGATACGGGCTCGCATTTATCGTCGACAAATATCTGCCGGCAAGACTCAAAGAACTAGGCTAATGCCAACTACCTGCAAACCGCGAGAAGCGATACATCGAACTAACTGTGCCTCCGAGGGCTGATGTGAACAAAACCTCCCTCATCCGAGACATCATAGGGAACCCAACTGGTCAGATGTCTCGTCCCAAGCATCTTTGGAACGCGAAGTGATCGCTCAACCCCTTCTGAACCTTCTTCTATCTTTAGCTCGATCACGCCATCAACAATGTCCTGAGCGGAGGCGACAATGGCGGGGTGGAATGCTCTCCTATTCATAGTAGCGAAGCAAAGGCATTTAGCCTGACGGGTGCGAGCCACGAGCACTCGAAGTAATTCTATCGCTGATCGGAGACCCCGCTTTCTAATCAGAGTGTTGAAGGAATCGATCACTATTAGAGAAATCGTCTTCTTACTCATTATGTCTGCTATAGCCGTGCTAACGGCTGAGAGGTTTTCAGGGTCAATCACATAGGGTTCGTCGCTCTCGACCCCCACTGTCTTTGAATAGCAATCAACGAAAATCAACGAAGCCCAGTCCAAACCTTCTCTAGAGTGGAACTGCGTGATCTGTCTAACGTTAGGGGGAAAGGTGTCCAGAGTGACGTAGACCACCGATCTAGCGGACTTGAGATATTGGCTGACAAAGTGAGCCACTAAGTCTTCCTCCCCTGCCTTAGGGTCACTGAGGATCAGTGTCGTTCCCGCTGAGGGCATTCCATCAGGGAGTACCTTGTCGAGAACCACAATGCCGCTAGGCATTTTGGGGATCTGGAGGGTTGAAGCACCAGCCACTTCTGTTTGTGGTCCTTCGGGCAATTCTCCCAGTGCAAGCTGCTTTGAAATTGCGTCCTGAATTTCTCTATCTCTTTCAGTCCCAAAGCAATAGACTTGCACTCTCTTCAATATCCCCAGCTGAACGAGGTCTTCAAGCTCGCGTTCAACCTCGGTGGCATTTCTTCCGATTTTCCCAGCAAGTCCTTCGGAGGTTTCCTGCAGGTTGGCATTATTGTGGAAGAGTGTGAGGAGGTCAGCTTTCACGTCCGTATCGAGAAGCCGCTCGAAAAGTTTCGTTGAGCGTTTCATTCGAGGTAAACGGACCTCCACTGAGGAACCTGCATTTGGCAGCCACGAATGGACGAATCAACGTGCATTACTTTAATCTGTTGGGCAGTCGAAATCGCATGAGACGCGTTTGACGCTAAACGGTCAGTTTGTTTCTAGTGCTTCTGTAGCTCATATGTTGACTGAGCGACTCGGTCATATGCGTAGTCGCTGCAGGGGCCTCACTAGGCCGATTGATATTATTGTTGAGATGATAGTTNNGTTATGATGAGCCGCTCAGTAGGGTAAACGAAGAATATTACTCGCCAAGTATTCATGAAGACTGCGGGACTGGTTCCTTGAACCAGTCCCACGACCAGTTCGAAGAGCAGGCCTCCGGTAAGATGCTGGGCCATGGTTCCGACAAAAGCCAAGACTCCAATCGCTACGATCTGATGTTTATCATTCAATGTCAACCAGCTAGGAACTTTGGCCATTAATGGTGAAAGCAAGATTGCGAGAGCCAGAATGTGTAGCCAAACGTAAGGTATGTAATCGTAACCGAACAGCAGGCTGTAGGGACTAGTGAGGAACAGAAGGAGTATCGCGACGTAAATCAGACGTGCAACACCGCGATGTCTTTTCACGACAAGCCCCACGATTAGTACGTTCACCACTCCTGGAAAGAAATCCAATCCAAAAAACGCAGTCCCGCTAATAGAGTATGCCAGGACTGTCCCGGTGAAGACCGAAAGAATCCCAACCCAGAAACCACCCACGAGCGCAATCGTTGTTAATAGAAAGTCACCAGCGGTGAATCTGCCCGAAATTCCAATCATTGGGAGAATGGGAAGGCTCCTCAACGCGAAGTAGAGCACCGCAAAGACGATCGCTAGAGCGATACTGCGTGAATTAGTCCGTGGTGTCTGCATGCGACCAATGTTCCTAGTATGCTAGTCCAGGCCTTTCACGGCTTCCGCAAATTCCTCGTAGCTAGATGGAGTCGCTTTCGAGCCCATTGATGCTATGAAGTAGCTGGTTTGGTCATCTGTTTGATTGCGTATTTGTTCTCTCATGCTCTCCACTCGCTGGTGATGGTTCCCACGTGATTCTATCGTGTTCGGAAGCCTTCCCGCCCACGATTTAGTGATCTGTCCGGCCTGACGGTGGATCGTGGCGCACTTATCCGATAGGTACTTACTGCGTTGAGC
>PMBQ01000395.1 GCA_003152955.1 Candidatus Bathyarchaeota archaeon | reverse complement strand
TGCTAGGTTCTGCAAAATTAGAAGTGAAGATTGAAAACGCAGTATTCGTGTGTAGAAAATGCTCACGGTCTTGGGGCATGGATGAGACTAGGAAGCAGCTGCGACAAGTTGAGAATGGTTTGCTCATCAAGGAACCGGACGGCATGGAAGTCCCGCTTCACTTCCTACCTCAACTTTACTCTACGTTTGTTCACTGCCCAGATTGCGGCAGCTCCGATATTCTGCTCAAGGATAGCGAGAGCGTTCGGATCGCGAAACTCATTGTGGAGTGATGAAAATGGAGCATAGAACATCTTACGCGGTGGACGCGGCCAGAAAACGATTGGATCAGATAGGCGCAGTGATTCTCGTTGGGAGTGGGAAGGGAGGAGTTGGAAAGAGCATGATTTCGAGTGCGATCGCTCTGACTCTATCCAGTCAAGGGCGCAGGACCGGTTTGCTCGATATCGACCTACATGGCGCGAGCATTCCTGAGTATCTTGATCTCAAACCACCATTGCGAAGCGGTGAGAATGGGCTTGAACCGAAAAGGTTGGGAAAGCTAAGAGTTATGTCCATTGCTTTCTTCGCCGGTGACAATCCCGTCCCGGTCAGGGGAGTAGAGAAAGAGGATTTGATCGCTCATCTCATGGCCCTGACGAACTGGGGCGAGCTTGATTATCTGATCGTAGACCTTCCGCCAGGCATGGGGGATGAACTGCTATCCGCCTTCTCATTGTTTGCACACAAGTGCAGGCTTCTGCTTGTCACAACTCCATCCAAATATTCCTTCAACGTTGTTTCTCTAATGTGCAAACTTGCTGCAAGAGAGAGGGTTCCTCTTGCAGGTGTAGTGCTGAACATGAGTTACATGCTGATTGGACGACGAAGGACCTACCCCTTAGGCAGAGTTGATCGGAGCCTTCTGGAGAAGGCTATTGGCGCGAGGCTTGTAACCGAAGTACCGCTCGAACCGAGGATAAATCAAAGGCGTTTTCAGGAAGTCTTGAAAGGAAACTCTGAACTGACGAAGGCTATACGTGATCTAACAAAAACGTTGTTGAAAGCTTAGGCCCTCATCAAGGGCTAGCGTGAGCGTTTCTTGGGAGAAAACGGAGTGAGGGGAGAGTTGGCTGTTAATGACGCATTTCCCGGGTCGGTTCCACAGGCTCCTGCCTGTAACCGAATATTGCGGATCGCACGAGCTTGAAGAGAAACGCCGAATAAGTGTGCATGATAACGAGAATGACAAGAAGATAAGTTGCGATTCTGTGTACCGCGAGCATAAAGGCGAACCCTCCAACGCTTGTCAGCGCAATTCCTATTGGGTCTGCGATCATGTATATGATAGAGAACTGGATTGGGAAAGCGAGTGCTAAACCCGTTAGGATGAATACTAAACCCAGAGCTACAAAGGCCCACCAAACAACGATTACCGATGGGATCAACTTCTCTTTGTACTGCTTCTTCACTGTGTCATACGCGATCGGCTCCTTCATTGGAGGCCCTAGCCCGAACCAGGCCTTTGCTTCTGCAAGAATGTACTTGAACGAATAGGGTATCCTTCTGATAGCGACCCATCCATATGATCGGCTCACGAGCATTTCATAGACGAGTAGGATCGCGGAGGCTATGAACAGAAACGCAACAGAGACGTGGTACGAGTATGTGTTCGACGGGAATAGTGAAACTCCAAGTATTCCGCCCATTTGCATTCCTGTCAGAGTTAGGAAGACGCCTTCAACGAAGATGGCCCAGTGCAGGAGTCGGAAGAATAGGTTGTGCCTTAGCACCCTCACCGTATTCACGAGTATCACAGTCCGACTCTTACATAGCGGTCGTTGCCACGCGCGTCGACAGCGTGAACTGTGCACGCGAGACAGAGGTCAAATGATCTGACCACATACGAAGCAGGTCTCAGATCTGCAGTTGTTCCAGTCTGGCCAACTGGTGTGCCAACGAGTGCTCCTTCGAGGGGGCCGTTCGGTGAAACATTCCACGTTGTTGGAGCTATGACTTGGTAGTCATCCGTTTTCTGAGATTTTATTCTGATCCAGTGGAACAGGGAGCCTCTAGGTGCTTCCCATAGACCTATCCCTTCAGCGTTCTGCGGATTCTGATACGGTGTGTAGGCAGGTGCGCCGACTTGCATTGCACCCAGCCAGGTATCCATCAGTCCATTCTGCGGTAGTCCCAAGAGTTTCAGAACATCGACGAGTGAGATGTTGAGGGGCTTCCCGAGAACCTGCAGGTTGGGGGCTGTGTTGTTCGATCCAATGAGTGCGACGAGTTCGACTGCTCTCGCGGCCATTCTGTCGAATACTGAGCCTTTGGGGTTCAGTGGCAGTCCGGGGACGGCAGATATGATTCCATGAATCGCTTGCCCGAGCTTCGGATATATCCCAGCCACGTAGTCCCTAGCTAAGGGGCCCGATTCACATGCTACTCCTGCATATCTCGGTGACTTCGCCCAAGTATAAGCCCCTGTCTTGGACATGTTGGGTATCGGTGTCTGCTCACCAATAACGGGCGTGGGCGACGATTGGTCGTACCAAGACGCCGAAGTGTCTTCAGTTATCTTCGAGGGGTCGAAGGGGACTGGGGTTGTGCTCGGGGACAGGATCACTCCTCTTGGGAAGATTGAGGGCATCTTGTCGGTACCGCTGGATGTAGTGGGGTCCTGAAATGCACCCATAGAAACAAAGTTGCCAGGTCCAGGTCCCAACGCACTCAACTCGAGGGCCTTTGCCGTGAGATAATTCCAAATTACTGGA
>PMBQ01000391.1 GCA_003152955.1 Candidatus Bathyarchaeota archaeon | reverse complement strand
TACGTTTCTTTTGTTATGTTGAATCCGTTCACTGAGCCGCCATGAGCAAGTAAGTCATAGAAACCCCTGAGGCCAACACCATCGATGCAGGGTGATACAAGTATCATCACGCCTCCATCCTTCAGGGCTAGCTTGACGTTTTCAATTGCTTTGTGTGCTTGATAGAGATCTAGATCCATCGGCGGCGTGGCCACGGTAACTATGATATCCGCTTTGGCCTCTACGGGCGCGACGTAGATCTCCTTCGCACGATCAACAGCACTCATGAATGAGTTGATAACGTGCCCGGAGAGAGCGTGGCTTGTCTGGTGATCGCGATTGAGGACAAGTTGAATCGAGAATATGTCATCATATCGGTCAAAGATGTCTAGGGCTTCCATGAAATCCTCATGCACAGGATTACCTTCAAGTCTAAGAATGGTTGACCTCTCGTCGAGCGCAAGTGAATGATTCATTTCGATCGATCTGAATCCAGCAAGGGCTGGGAGAAGAAATTTCCTTCCTCCAGTGAAACCTGCGTAATAGTGCGGCTCCACTGAACCTACGACAATGATTCCATCTGCATCAAAGACATGCTTGTTGAACTGCAGCTCAGTGCCTCTGCTCGTTCGTCCTATTGACTTGAGCTGAGATTCGTCATTCACATCATGCACTAAGACTCTTCCACCGTACGACGGACGCGGTCCGCCCAGCAGTCCTTCGAGTTCGCGAACGGATGGAGGCCTATGTGTTCCCGAGGCCACGATGGTAGTGACTTCTTTCTCTTTCAGGTCAAGTCTCTTCAACACGGCGGAAGTTGGAGTAGGTCGAGTGTGGTCGTTTATGACAACGAGTATCTTTTTCCGCCCTGAGAGAAAGGAAACGAGATCCGGGGAGTCCTGCGGATTCGATAGGGATGTCTCTATGGAGCTTTCGTCGTGGGGAGTCTCACGCGGCGAGACAACATTGATGGATCTGCCATCGTTGAGTTCGAGAGGCATCGAGGATTTCCCGTATGGAATGTCTATCTTCATGTTTTCCGCTGACTCGATCGGAGTGGATGATTGAAGCTTTCAGTCTTCCGACCGCTTCATTTGATTAATGAGTGACGGTAAAGCCGAAAGTAATCAGATGAGTGGCAATCTTGGTATCGGGACCTGGCTCTCTCAGAAAGAGCATAAGACTCCGGGAGGGGGTCTTCATGTACGTTGGCTCCGTTCTGGGCGGGGGTATTCTTGTTACACCTGCTATAGCTGCGAGTATAGCTGGTCCAGCATCGCTAGTGGCTTGGCTTCTGCTTTCGCTGCTAAGTTATCCAATCGGTTACACTTTCGGCGCGCTTGCGGCAAACTACCCAGATGCTGGCGGGCTATCAGCTTTTGTGAAACGAGGCTTTGGATGGACTGTTGGCACAGTCGCAGGATGGCTGTTCGTTTTCTCCTTCTTTGTGGGGGCTCCGGTAGTAGCGATCATCGCCTCATCGTACGTAGTAATCGCACTAGGTCTGGCATCCAATCTGCTGTATCCAATCGCTTTTCTCTTCATGTCTCTGACAATTCTAAGCAACCTCCTAGGAATCAGAATAGGCAGCCGAACCGAATCTGTTGTCCTAGGAACTGTGGTAGTCCTGTTGTTTACAGCCGCCATTCTAACACTACCACATGTTCAGCAAAGTAATTTCACGCCCTTTGCTCCGAAGGGCTGGTTCGCCGTGGGTCTGGTTGCAGTAATAGTGTTCTGGTCTTTTCAGGGCTATGAGAACGTGCCGCACATGGCCGAAGAATTCAAGAATCCTAAACGCGATTTCCAGCTCAGCATTGCCATTAGTGCAGCCCTCACGAGCGTGTTGTACGTTCTCACGTCTTTTGTTACAATTGGAACAGCCATATACGTTAACCAGAGCCTTTACGCCCCAGTTGCGTTAATGTTCTCGCAATCGCTTGGCGTCAGTGCAATTGCCATAGCTCTGTTTCTGGCCTTGACGACATGTTACGGGACGATGAACGCTTACAGTATCGGCGTATCCAGACTAGTCTACGCTTTAGCGCGCGACAGAAGCATGCCATCGTCGCTGTCCAGACTGAACAAGCATGCCGCACCCGCGAGGGCGTTGCTAATTCTCTTTGCCGGTTCAGCAACTAGCCTACTATTGATTGCGCTCGTGGGAGCTCCGATTGATCAACTCTTCCTGCTTTCAGGTGCTGGCTTCACCGCACTCTACATTTTAGGCTCAGCATCAGCTGTCAAGCTACTGCAATTGCAAGGCCTGAAACGAAGCTTCCCATATGTATCCCTCATAGCATCGATCGTGGTCTTCTTTTTCGTCCGCGAATATGCATTATTCCCCTTAGCAATAGCGTGCATCTCCATTCTATGGGCGCGATGGAAACCGCGGCGATAGCTTCGGGATAACCGCTATTCCGCAACAGGTTCTGAAGATCTCTTGTTAAGTTAGTTTCTGGCTAACCGTACTTGGCCAGNNGCCAGAATTCTCGAGATCATTTTCAGAGATATGTTCCCTCCGCTAACAACAACCACAACTTTCTCTCCAGCTCTCAGGCGCGCCTTTTCCATCAGCGCCGCAAAGCTCGCCGCAGCTGAGGGCTCAACGACCAGATGGCATTCACTCAAAGCCGTGAAGACTCCTTTCTCGATTTGATCTTCGCTTACCAGTAGGATTTCGTCAACATTCCGCTTTACTACCTCGTACGTTAACATTCCAGGTTCGCGGGCCGCTAATCCATCAGCTATGGATGTGGTGTCGGTTAGGCGTGTAATCTTTCCATTCTTGATCGATTGATACATCGACGATGCCTTCTCCGGTTCGACTCCGATCACCTTCGCAGCTGACTTCTGGCTCTTGATCGCGATCGAAATTCCTGAGATAAGTCCTCCGCCACCGATAGGCACTATTATCGTATTGACATCAGGCAAATCCTCGCAGATCTCAAGACCAATAGTGCCTTGACCAGCGATCACGTCCGGGTCATCGAAGGGGAGAATCATTATTGCTCCGGCAGCCCTCTGAATCTCAACGGCCTTACTGAATCGCTCGTCGTGGAACAGCCCGTACTTCACAACAGTCGCTCCGTACTCTTCAATGGCGTTCACCTTTTCTGTGACCGCATTAGTCGGTACTACTATGGTTGCGTGTGTACCAACGCGTTTGGCGACATACGCTACGGCTAATCCGTGGTTTCCTGATGAGGCAGCGATCAGTCCACGTTCGCGTTCCTCATAACTCAGTTTCAGAATCTTGTTGGCGGCACCGCGCAGCTTGAACACGCGAATAGGCTGGTAGTTCTCGAGTTTTAGATACACGTTAGCATTTGTCAAGGCGCTTAGGCGAGGTGAGAAGTACAATGGCGTCCTATACGCTATGTTTGCGATTCTGTGTCTTGCTTCTTGAATTGTGCTGAGAGAGATTGGTGAACTACTCATTAGCGAGAGCTCACGAAATCATGTGGGGCCGCTGCGTCTTGTCTAAAGTACGCTTGTACTCGAGGCTGCATGAGATAGTAGAGCACTAGCAAGTCTATGATCAACGAAGCGATCTCGCCAAAGCCAGGCCTCAAGAATAGTGAGAAAACGAAGAACACGATCCCAACCACCGCCAATACGAGAGAGATCTTCCATGCCCAACCCAACCCATTCCACGAACCATATGCCACGACGAACTCGATACCAGCAAGAACGAACAATGCAATCACTACAACGAACAATTTGACAGGGAAGAACCTGACATGAGGAACCACTTCCGCAAGACGAAATCCAGCAACGGTTAATGCAAAGATTCCCAAGAGGCATAGTGCCCCGAGCAAGCCCTGCAATACTGCCAATATAGTAACACTGGCAGGACGTTGTCGAGCGGTCAAATCTGTCTGACCTAGCCCACTCTACTCTTTCTGTTGTCCGTACAGGGCTTGTCTAATCTTCTCGGCAAGCGCCTTCTTCTCGGCTTCGTCCTTTGCGGAAATCCATTGTAGTTTAAGGTAGAACACGTCTTTTTCTTTCGAAGCCATAGATCGCGCCCCGATTCAACTGTCGTTTTGCGTAGCGTCACAAACCCAGAATGGATAATATAACTTTAGGTCGTCACGCTGAAAAGCGATTTCGCCCTAAGTTTTCGCGACTGTCCTCAGATCCTCGGAGGTCAATTTCAACAACAGCACGCATAATACCTAATTTTCTTCTCACCTAGAGTATGCGCTACCACTAGATTTGGAGTTTTCCAACGCGCCTAATCGATTGCTTTACGCATAACCAGGGCGCATTCAGGACATGCGTCAGTAAACTCCAAGGATGTCTTCACAACATCGTCAACGTCCTTGCGATCAACGATTTGGAAACCCAGATGCTCGAAGTAATTGTCAGCATCTTCAGTTAACAGGTAAACCATCTTTATGCCTCTGTCTCTCGCATTTCCCAGAACGGTGTTGACCAGGATTCGTCCATGCCCTCGACCCCTAGATTGTTCTTCAACCGCCACGGACCTTAGTAACCCGCTCTCACCATAGAACTCCACACCAGCTACACCAATCCAACTTCCGCTCTCGTTCTCAGCAATGACAAAATTCTCAACACATCCATCCACGCCCACCTCTGGGAGTCCGTTTTCCCGAAGGAACTTCTTGATTTGCAGCAGGTCTCCCTTAGTGGCTGGTCTAGGCTGCGTAGATGCCAACATTGTCTCGCCACACTTTTATTTCGCCTACACAAATGAAAAGTATTCGAAAGATCATGCGTTTCACCCATTTCCATGGGGGAGGGGACTCGTGCTCAAGTCAACAATTCCTCGCGAAATGACTATCGTTTACCGACGTCTTCCTCACGATGTGCGGGAATTTCCGGGTGTTCTTCGCGAAGCTACCGCAAGCAGACTAGTAATTGAAAGCCCGTTAACAGTTGACCACCCGGTCAGAGTTTCAGATGACATCATCGCCGACACGGGATATTTGTCGATCTGGTTCGTCTATAAGAACAGAGGGTACGATGTGGGAAAGTTCTATGACAGACATAGGCGGTGGGTTGGCTACTACTGTGATATCATTAAGCCCCTCAGGAAATTACTAGCTGCACCCTCAAGAACCATGATTGTGACCGATCTATTTCTAGACTTGTGGATAACGAGAGATGGCCGATGTTTCGTTCTCGATGAAGAGGAATTGGCTAACGCGTTGGTGAACCATGTAATATCAAGCCGCCTCGCCTACGATGCAAGAAGGCGTTTGAAATGTCTAGCGCAGAAGGTGAAGGCGGATCGGTTTCCTCTCCCGGAAGTCCGAAGAATCGAACCGCTGCAAGGCTCCCGTTGACTCTTGATAAGATCAAGATCTCATCTGCAGATCTTCTACTCCCTTTACTGTTCACCGCATCGATGAGATCCGTTGAAGCCTTACCAGTTCGACTTGTGTTGCGGTTTCGTTTTCACTCAACAGTTGAAGGTTCTGGTTGCTGTTGATCCCAACGCAACTAACTCAGTGCCTTTGCGATTCCACGCGACTGCGCTGAAGAAGAATTCATCATTGCTGAAGATGGGCCTGAACGTTCTGCCGTTCCACAAGAGCACGCTACCTTCTCCCATCTCACGCTGAGCGGTCGCTGTTGCTATTGCGGCAATCTCGCCGATCGGGTTCCAGGAAGCGGCCACCGGATAGACTTGTTTATTGTTGAATTCCACAGACGTCATGTCTCCTCCATCGAACATCGCGATCACTCCGTTATGCCATATCACATCATAACCGACCACAATCGCTGATGTTCCGTCTCGTTTCCAGTCAGCGCCAATGAGATCGGCGCGTCCTTCGTTTGATGAACTCAGGGTTTGAGTTCCCGCATCGTAGTTGAAGAGGTTAGGTGAGGGTATGAATTCTTCTGCAAAACAGTTCGATGTCACTAAGGCGAAGTTGGTCTTGGGCCGCCAAGCAATGTGCCGCAAATTCGCTCTACCACCGTCGATGACCTGAATCTTTTGATCCGAGTACTCCAGTAGAGTTCCTCCGTTTCCAGCTATCAAGGCCACAGTACCATCATGATTCCAATCGGCAGCGCGCAGGTTCGTTGTGGTAGGAATGTTAACTTTGTTGACGGTCGCGTCTTCATCGAGATGTAATAGGCAACCAGCGTTGCCAGCAATTAGAATGGTGCCAGTGCTTGGATTCACTGATATCTTGCGAAGATTCTGATCTGTCCCAGACGCGAGGTTGGCAACTCTTTCTCCGTGGACCCTGAGAATTCGCCCTCTATCGCCTGCCAAGATGAGGTTCTCTTCAGCTCTGTCCCAAGCGAATGATCGATAGATGCCTGGAACCTTTCTTGTCTGTAGCCTTTCATCCACGTAGTTCAATAGTATCGAGGGTAATCGCACACCCCCACGAAGCGATGCTCCCTTGTGCGAGCTTACTTCAAAGAGTAGCCCCGAATGCTATTAGGTTGAATTGTGAGGTTGCCTTATGCGAAAAGGTAGGACTCAGCCGCCTCGGAGTGCAGAATCGTATTCTGAGCGCACGCTCAAAAGTGAAGGAGATTTGCTTGACTTCTTACAAGCACTCGACGAGGATGAGGGTATAAGGGTACAAGGTAACCTGAAGAATCACACAGGTGGAGGCTTCATATTCGTTGGTTACTACAGAGGCAGTTACTGCGTCAACATCTGTGACAAAATTTGGCTTCCAATCCTGCGAAAACACGTAGCCGGAGGAAAAGATGAGTGGTACTACTTTGACACGGGAAAGCAGGCCTTCGATTTCGTGATGAGAGAGGCGAGACAGCCAGTACAGGCTTGGTTATACTAGTCGCTTTTTCCTAATCCTCACAGAATTCCAAAAACATTTGCCATTCTTAGAAAGGCTCGCTCTGCACCCTCCTTGGTATGTTGATCCAGTCTCGCCCTTCCCAGCCTTGACAGCCTCTCACTGAGACTCGTCAGAACTGCGAGAGCTCTCGGAGTATCAAAGTCATCGTCCATATACTTTCGGAAATCTGACTCAGCCTTTCTGATTAGCGCGACCAGCTTTGTTTCTCGACTGCTGCGGGCTATCGCAGGTGTGTTTTGGAAGGCGTTGAAGTTCTTACGCATGGATTTCAGTCGGTTGCTCGCTCGCTTCAGAGCGAAATCTGAAATTTTCACTTGCTCTCGGTAATGAAATGAGGCGAAATAATACCTCAGCTCTGCTGCTGTGTACTTATTGAGTGCGTCGCGGATTCTAATTGCGTTTCCAAGGGACTTGCTCATCTTTCGTCCCTTAGTCGTAAGTAGACCTGTGTGAATCCAAAATCTGACGAACGGAGTTTTGCCGGTTAACGCTTCGGCTTGGGCTATCTCAGCTTCGTGATGAGGAAAAATCAGCTCCGAGGCGCCTCCATGCATGTCGTAAGTGTCGCCGAAATGTGCGATCGAGATGGCTGTGTCTTCAATATGCCAACCTGGTCTGCCGCTTCCCCACGGTGAATCCCACCGTAGGCCGGTATCGTGTCTCCTCCAAAGGGAGAAGTCTTCAGGATTTCTCTTGGAAGAGCAAAGCTCCAGTCTCCTCAGTCCAAGTTCTTCCTGGCTTTGACCTGACAGTTGACCGAACTTTGGGAACTTCTTGACTTCAAAATATACACCCGTCTCTGTTTGGTATGCAATTCCCTTATCGATGAGGGTCTTGATCTGGGTCATGATCTGTGGAATGTAATCTGAAGCTCGCTCGTAACTTTCGATATTAGTTATGCCAAGCGCCTTCAGATCTTCCTTGAAGGCACTCTCATATTCTTTTGCTAACTCAAGCGGATCCTTCTTCAGTTCTCCTGCTCGTTGGACGAGGCGATCCGCTACGTCTGTTATGTTCATCAAGTATCTAACATGGTAACCGGCGAACTCTAGATAGCGAGCAATTATGTCGAATGCTATGTAGGTTCGTGCGTGCCCAAGATGAACGTAATCGTACACGGTTGGTCCACAGACGAAAAATTTCACGGTGCTACCTTGTGGCGAAATGTAAGGTTCTTTTTTTCGCGTCAGTGAATTGTAGATTTGAAGAGGCATTGCTCTGGCTCACCTTATGGCAGCCCCGCGTCTTGATGCGGGCAATTGGCCTCATGCACAGCTGCCTAGCTTAGGTCTTATGGGATTCGTATCAAGACACTATATATTTCTCGCTTTTCCAGACACCTTAAACTCGCTCATAACTCATGGACTGCGCGTTCCATGACAAGACCCAAACCGCCCAACGACCTAGATAGTCATGCGAGTAAGCATCCCATCTGAGGCTTTCTCAAAGTGTCAGCCATATGACGTGACTTAGTATCTTGTGGTCACATTCGTTGCATTAGGTCGAAACCATGGCACTGGCATCGGCAAGTTATTCTGCCGACAAGTCAAACTAAGGGACTGAAGGGGTGAATAGATGGAGCACCTGCGGCGCCTGGTAGAGGAGCTTGCGCTCGCAGGCTATCAACTCGACCGCTCTGCCTATAATTATCTGACAGGCTTGAACGAGGCAGAGAGGACCACATTCGCAAGAAATCTACTTCTCAGGATAGTCCAGAAACCCCCAACCGATCGCATATTGAGCAAGACCGAATTGCTCGAAATGGAAATGCTTGAGACCTCTCTTCAGCCCGAGTTATTACCCTCAGTAGCAACGACGATACCGGCAAAGCAGATTGCCTCCGACATCGAAGTCATCAAGGATCCTTCCAAGGAAATTGGCACAGGCAGTAAAATCGAAGATTTTTCACACTATTTCCGTGATAGATTCCAGAAACAACTCGGCACACTCCGAGGCCGAACTGATACTCGCGATGCTACTACTATAGGCGCGGCACTCGGTGCAGCGCAAAACGAGAAGATCAAAATCGTTGCCATGGTAATGGAGAAACGTGAGAGTCAACGGAAACTGTTCCTGCAAATTGATGATCTTGATGATAATGCTACGGTTCTTGTTTCACCGGACGAACGCGGGGCCTACGAGGTTGCGCAGAAAGTTCCTCTGGACCAAGTGATCTGCGTCATCGGCGTAAGAGCGAAGGGAGATCTAATAGTTGCTAAGGAAATCCTGCTTCCCGATATTCCTGACCATCGTCCTCATGTTGCGGATGAAGAAATTTGGGCTGTGCTTCTCTCCGACTTACACGTGGGAAGCAAGAAGTTCCTCGCAGACGCTCTTGGTAAGGTTATTGATTGGTTGAACCTCAGGATTGGTGCGCCCAATCAGAGATTCATCGCCGAACGCACGAAATACGTGGTTGTTTGCGGAGACATTGTGGATGGTATAGGGGTCTTTCCTCGTCAGGAACAGGAACTCGCGATCACAGACCTGTATGAACAGTACCGAGAAGCTGCGAAATACATCGGAGCTATACCTGATCATATCGAGACGGTCATACTTCCCGGGAATCACGATCCCGTGAGACAAGCACTTCCGCAACCTGCGATACCGAAAGACTTCGGAGGCCCACTCTACGAATCCCGAAGTCTAATCTCTCTAGGAAATCCCGCGGAGGTCTCGCTGCATGGGGTGAGACTTCTTCTACACCACGGCAGGAGCCTCGATGACATTCTTTCAAGCCTCCCCAGCGTCAATTTCACTCAACCCGAGAAAGCAATGAAACTTCAACTTCAATGCAGACACCTAGCGTCAGAATATGGAAACCGAACATCGATCGCTCCTGAGAAGGTTGACCACCTAGTCATCGAGAATGTGCCCGACATATTCCACTCTGGGCATGTGCACGTTGTCAAGTATGAGAACTACCGTGGGACTCAGATCATTAACTCCGGAGCATGGCAAGCTCAAACAGATTATCAAAGAAGAGTAGGAATCGTTCCGACACCAGGAATCCTCACTGCCGTCAACTTGCAGACACTCCAAGTTCGTTTGATCAACTTCATGGAATCCTGATCTAGGTCAGAGAGCTGAGTCCTCTGGCCAAAATTCCAGCCACCCGGATAGGCTCAGGTAGACGAGAGATCGCTGCCGTTGAACCAATAGCCTTCTTTGCAAAGAGCGCTGTCGCTCCTTTCACCTCGAAGTACAAACGCGGTTCTTTCCGAAGCGGCGCATATGAGTAGATCTTACCGGCCGCACGGATCATACGCCATCGATCCCTCCAATCAACAAAATGTTCACACAATGCCTTCCGCACGGCATCGTTGTGGGGACGTTCGCCGGTTATTGCGATGACGGGTTTGTGCAGATCCTTGGAGAGCGCGGCAATGTCGACCACATTGAAACCGCCGAATGATACGCCTGACAGCATTACCATGTCGTATCGTAGGCCCCTTAGAAGAGACATGAGGACCTTGTTTGCATCTCTTCCATCAACTTCTATCCTGCCCACTCTAACGCCAAATACTCGCAGCTTGTGAAACGCTACAACAACCAGGAGTGCGCACTGCCTAACCTTCTTGTTAGACTGGAATGCTCCATCATCGACGCCCACAATTCTCATGTCAAGCCTAGTGTTTCTGTAAGGATTTGGGCACGTATCCAAATAACCGGCCTACAAGATTGTCTTCGGCGTAGGTGTCGGCAATTACACGCGAAGAGACGCCGAGCCGTATCTTCTTAGTTCTACCATACCTACCGAAACTAACTACTCTGGCGTTGAGTATGCCCATGACGTCAAGCTCGTTAATCAAGCCGCTTACCCTGCGTTGAGTCAATGGTTCCAAGTCACTGAGAGCGCAGAGTTCATGGTAGACCTCGTACACGTCTCCAGTTATAGCTCCTGCAGTAAGATTGTTACTAAGTAAATATGCGCCGACCAAGAGCACCTTAGAGTGTGCGGGAAGAGATTTCAACACCTCTGAAACTCGATCATGCTCAATTTTCTGTTGGGCCTGACGCACGTGTTGCTCGCCAACTCGCGTGGCACCCTCACGCTCAGCCAGTTCCCCAGCGACCCTCAGTAAATCAAGCGCACGCCTCGCGTCGCCATGTTCACCAGCAGCAAGAGCTGCACACAGACGAAGAGAGTTCTCTTCCAATGCACCATTCAGAAACGCGAGCCCAACCCTCTCTGATAAAATATCAAACAGTTCATCAGCAAGATATGGACGAAATACAACCTCCTCTTCGCTGAGCGAGCTAAGAACACGGGGATCTAAGAATTCCTTGAAGTGCAGGTCGTTTGAGATCCCGACGATGCTGGTCCAAGATGAGTTTAGTGCCTCGTTGATTCTCGTAAGCTCATAAAGTAGAGAATCATCTGCGTTGTGTTTTATCAACGCGTCAATCTCATCTAGTGCAACGAGTAGCGCAGTCCTGTCCGCATTGATGCCATTCGCAAAACGGTCCAGGAGTTCTCCCACAGCTATACCCGTGAACGGCACCTCTACGCCAATCGCTCTGCAAATCTCTGCAAGGACACGATAATTTGTTCCCGCAAGACGACAATTCACATAGGCTATCTTGACAGGCGCCCCAATCTCTGTCGCCTTCTTTTCGAGCTTATCCAACACAAATTTCGTAACAATCGTCTTGCCCGTTCCAGTCTTCCCGTAAACGAACACGTTCGATATCTTGGACTGCTGCAGAGCGGGAGCAAGAATGCCGGCGAGTCGTTGAATATGTTCGTCTCGATGAGGAAGGTGATCGGGGATGTAATCGTGCCGCAACATGTCCCGCGAAGCGAATATTTTTGCTGTTGAGAGGTATCTGTCAAAGATACTCTCTAAGACATCAGTAGCCGGCAAATTTCATTTCTCCAATGGCAATACCACACTTGCATGTTGAACCATAGCTAACCATTCTTGTACAAGAAAACCAACTATAACCAGTGGAAAACTATAACGAAAAAAGCGCTCGATACTCTGAAAAATTGTTGTCAGACTGATGGAGAACACAGATAAAAACCCCCACACCCCTGCGATTCCACTCGAGATGTGTGATAGCCGGTTTGGTGTTTGGTAGTATGTATAAGAAAGCCGTTGGTAGTATATCGCTTTACTAGTAAAGCATTGAGCGTTTACAATGATAAACTAGTAACTCCACTTTTTCATTTTGTGTAGTCTAAATCATAGTTAACCCTTGTCCAGTAGAAATGAAGGGGTTCGGGGTTCGAAATCAGATAAAAAACACGTATTTCACATGTTGACCTCTGTTGATCTAATTGTGAACCCCTTCATTTCCACTGGACGGCTCATTTTGCCGATGGACGATATCTCATTCACTCCTCAACATATTTGTTCAACTTATAACGCGTTGAGAAGTATTATTGTGGACTTCTATGAAGAAGAAGATCAAACTGGAGTTTTTCGATCGTGCAGGCGTAAAACATAGTCTGGCAATCGAGGGAGATTTCACGGTCGAGAAAGTGAACAGACTCTTGGAATACGCCGAACTCGTCAGTGGATCCAATCCCACAACTACTAGTCCCGTTGCGGGTCAAGATAGTAAAATGAGTAGGGTCTTAGATGTTATCAACACCCAACTAGCAGGTCAAAATTTCGATTCTCGTGAACTCTGGCAGGCGTACCGCGAGAATTGGGACGATGAATTCAGCTTGGGAGCAGTCTCAACGTATCTCTCCAGGTTAGTAGATCGCGGCACTCTTGAAAGAGAAGGCTCTTCGGCTCATTGGTCTTACAGACTCAAGCCTTCTCCGGTGCTTCCGCAGTAACAGACTTCTGGTCGGGTTCCAGAAAAGCTTCAATTTTCTCGTTCAGTTTGTATCTGAATGGCGCGTGATTTGATTCCCTGTCCACGTAACCCTCCAAATAGAGCTTCTTCATAAGACGCGCCATGTGCTCTCGTGACTTCCTCATGCGCCGCCCAAGCTCAGGGGCTGCCTTCGGTCCTTCGCGCTCCAATATTTCGAGCGTGTGGCGCTCAGTTGGTGTCAGGGCGGTCAGGACATCTCCGCTTGGTATTGGCAGAGGTGTTCTATTTCCCTGCCTCGATGTCTTCTCAGTTTCTGTTTCCTTCTGCTGAATAACTGTGAGGCTGGCTTTTAGCTGCTCGAGTTCAAGGATTAGTCTCTTGTCATTCGATAATATCTCTTCAAGACGGTCGAGAACTTGCAGGTAGCTAGTCCGCAGGTTGGATTCTTCGTCTTCAAGTATGGCGTTGCGCTGGCCTACTCCGTCAAGACCTTCTTGTAGGTCCGCAACAAGCGATTCTGATGCCTGAATTCGTGAAGTCAAAGCATTTACGATAACCCCGAGTATTGACGCTGATTCTGTAACGGCTTGCCTGCTCTGTTTGAAAGCCAGTAGGGCCCTGTAACCCACTGAGAATATGAATACTAGTACAGCAACTGAGAGAAGATCGATGACTGTGGTAATAAGCTCCAAGGTTACTTTAGATCATCAATGTTTGGGTGTCTTAACTGCTTCGCTCCGCGTGATATCACAGTCAAAAGATGATGTCACAGTGATGGTGAGGTGATGGGTTTGTGATGGGGGGAGGTCCAGCGATTTGTCAAACGAAGTTCCTGCGTCATTATTATGGGTAAAACGTTTCATTTTTAGGTTTTTTCCTTTTCTATCTGGGGCAGATGACGCTTACCATTTTATGCATCCTACATCACATCACGTGATGTCACATGTGTCACGTTGCTTGAGCTTTGGAAATCCACCGATATGTGACATCACTGCTGGTCTTTGAAGCTCTGCCGTTTCGCAAGAGAAGAGATTCCCTCGAGCAGCCTTGTGTTGAGGTCTTGAATGATCAATCGATCTTCAACGTTCGCTTGACGCGTTTCTTGGATGTAGCTCTGGATGGTATCGGAAAGTTCGATGAAGGGTTGCAAGGCGGCACTGTCGTACAAACCGACATATGCCAGCAGCAAAACGGTGTAAATTGAGCGAATCACGTTGTTCTGAGCTTGAATTAGGGTGCGATTAAATGATCCACGGCTAAGATTTCGCTCTGACGGCCTATAAAATCGTCTCAGCGCCTTCTTTACATCCGCTTCGCTGGATAATGAGTCAGCCAGCAGCGTTTCCAGTTGCGTGAGAGTCAGCTGACTGTTTGCAAGCAGTAGCCTTGTCACGGAGTCGCGTGTTAGCTCTTGAATCGATTCACGGGCATGATTGACGATACTCTGGTGCTCTGACATACGAACCCCACAGTGGATACGTTTTCGTATTCATTAATTCATCCTCAGCGACACATTCTACCAGGTCGCAATCGCGTCACTCCAATGCTAGAGGCATGTGCGTTTCGCCGTGGTCGACGAGAATCGCCGCACTTCCTTGCGCAATACGTAAAATATGCAACCTTGAAATAACTCGGACTTCATCACACCCATGCCAAAAAGAAGGGAATAGGTTTGGGTAGACGTCGCAGAAGGGTTGTTAAGGTTGTCAAGAAAAAACTCCCTTCTGTGTTCACATGCCCCCAATGCGGCGAAGAAGCAATTCGCGTCAAGCTACCTCAGGGGGCAGGTCCTGCCATCGTTCAATGTGGTTCATGTGGACTCAAACGCGAATTCGAGGCCACTCCGTCCAGTCAAGTCGTTGACGTCTACTGCATGTTCACCGATGACTTCTATGGAAAAGATAAGCCAGCCGTGGAGAAAGCTGAACAACCCGTCTAGCTCGACATCCCAACAAAGCCGCCTCTGCCTCTCAGCGTTAAATTGCACCAGTTCACTCTATTGCCTGGGCCAGCCCGTTGCAGGTCACCGTCCTAAACCATCATGAAGCGTACTTCCGCAGACTCAAAGAAGAGTTTGACAAAATCTATGGGCTAGCTCGTCAGGCTCGAGGTAAAGGCCTAGATCCAGCGACCGAACCCGAGTCACTGGTTACATACGATGTCGCTGAACGTGTAGAAAAGGCGGTAGGTCCCACTGGAGTGGCCGCCAGAATACGTGAACTCTCGCTTCTGATGCCTCGCGAACTCGTCGCCCTAAAAATGGCGGAAGAGATATCGTTAGGCAGTTACGGGACGGATGGAGAGAAAGCGGCCGAACAGGCAGTTAGAACCGCGTCGGCCATACTGGATGAGGGAGTCACTGCAGCTCCGATAGAAGGTATCTCAAGCGTAAGGATAAGGGCAAACCAAGATGGAACGAAATACTTGGCCGTCTATTTCGCTGGGCCAATAAGAGCGGCCGGCGGTACCGACATGGCCCTCATCTTGGTGATTGTGGACTATGTCCGGCACCAACTGGGCCTGGGTCGATACAAGGCCACAGAACTAGAAGCGAAGAGGTTCGTGGAGGAACTGCGCCTCTACGAAAGAGAAGTTGCCCGTTTTCAATTCAAGGTATCCGACGACGAGTTGTTCAATGCTATCATGCAGTTGCCTGTCGAAGTCAATGGAGTGGAAACTGATCCAGTCGAGGTCAGCGCATACAGAAATGTTCCAAGAGTCGATACGAATAGAGTCAGAGGTGGAGCACTGAGAGTTGTTCATGACGGATTGATAGGAAGAAGTCACAAGGTCCTCAAAATCGTGGACAACCTAGGCATCGAAGGATGGAGTTGGCTGAGAGAGATCAAACCCCCCGTCGCTGAAGCGGAAGAGGCGCGTGAGTTCATGTTCATGGAAGATGTGCTGGGCGGACGTCCCATATTCTCTTTTCCGCAATTTCAGGGCGGTCGGGGTGGATTTAGGCTCAGATACGGCAGAGCCCGTAACACCGGTATAGCAGCGATTGGGTTTCATCCTTCGACAATGATCGTCTTGGGTAGGTTCATTGCCATAGGAACACAGATCAGGATAGAAAAGCCTGGTAAAGCCGGTATAGCAGCCTCCGTTGAGAGTATAGAACCGCCAGTTGTGAAGCTCAAAGACGGATCCGTGGTCAAGTTATCGGATCCGCACGTAGCGGAAACCCTTCTGGACTCCATCGA
>PMBQ01000204.1 GCA_003152955.1 Candidatus Bathyarchaeota archaeon | reverse complement strand
TTGACGTGATTCCGATGATCTCCCTGAAGAAGAAGCTCTGCGTCTTTGGTGGTTCCCCCGGCGCCGAACCTTCGCTTCAGCTCACGGGCAATGTCCGCCAGGCGCGTGTTAGGAAGTCCTTGTATTATTGTGACGGGTTTCCTAAAGCGTCTGAACTCCAGTTTGATGACGATACGAGCTTCGCTACGATCAAGCTCTTCCATAGGGTTAAAGGCAATATTGTCAGGCTTCTCCATGCTTCTTCAAGCGATAACACGAGGCCTCTTAGAATAAGTGGATTTCTCTCTCACTCACAATCACCCACAGGTATTGCCCCTTAGGAACCAGAATCCGTTCATAATCGCGACTGGGTTACTCCGCTTCCAGTCACTTTCGGTCAATTGTACCTGTGACTAGTTTCCCAATTTGCCTCGTCACCAAATAGGCCTATGGCCTAGTCATAGGTGTGAATTGAATGATGAGCAAGAGTATTGCTTCGTTGGAAATATTGCAGTCGCTCTCCGACGCAATGACGGGATTGGCGGACAAAGTGGCTCCGGCCGTCGTCAGGGTTAGATCTGGAAGAGGCTTCGGTTCAGGGGTAGTCTGGAGCGAAGAAGGTTACGTCCTAACCTGCAGCCATGTCGTGGGTGGAGCTAGTGCAGTTGAAGTCGGACTTGGGAAGGGTCAGAACGTTGAGGCTAAAGTCATAGGGCATGATCCATACTCGGACATGGCCCTGCTAAAGGTCGAGCAGAATGGGTTGAAACCGATTGAGCTTGGTGACTCCGAGCAAATCAAGGTGGGTCAACTAGTCTTCGCGTTCGCCAACCCGTTCGGTCGGCGTCCGAGCACCACATCAGGAATCGTCACAACCGCAAAAACTGCGTTGGGATGGGGTCGTGGGGTCATGGAGAACATGATCGTTACCGATGCGCCGCTGAACCCAGGTTATTCAGGTGGGCCCTTGGTTGATGCTTCGGGAAGAATGATAGGTATCAATGTGGCTTACGCTAACTCCCGTGGGATCGCAATTCCAATAAATGCCGCAAAGGAGATTGTCGACAGCCTCATCCGTGAGGGCAGAATCAGGAGGGCGCATCTTGGGATATACACAGATACGATAAGCTTCGCGAAGGACATCGCCGAGCAAGCGAAGATCGATCAAGAAGAAGGACTAATGATAGTCGAAGTCGAATCGGCCAGCCCGGCTAGGAAGGCCGGCCTGCTGGTAGGAGACATTCTTGTGAGTTTCAACGAGAAACCAATTACGAGCCACCAGGACCTGTACAGATTACTAACAAAGGTGGCAATCGGACAATCGGTGGAAATAGGAATACTCAGAGCGGAGAAACTCGTTAGGTTAACAATCGCGCCATCGGAAGACGAGACATCTTAAGAAAACTCCAGAGGCAGACTCTTGCTCCGTCTTACTCCAGTTATGCGATTCAGTAATAAGTAAGTGGCATGTCGCCATTGGGCCATGTCCGATCCGACGGCGATCGCTAAAGGGCTCGAAGGCATTGTCATTGACACAAGTAATATTTGCCTGATTGACGGAAATGCTGGGCGCCTAATTTACAGAGGATACGACATACACGACCTAGCCGCCCACACAACATTCGAGGAAGTAGCATACCTACTATGGAAAGGTGAACTCCCAACCAGGCCCCAGTTAGAGGAATTGCAACGCCAGTTTAGCGGTGCGCGTTCGATCCCTGAATCGATAATATCGCTGATGCGGAACTTCCCTCGAGATTCGAGCACCCTTGATGTACTCCGAACAATCGTTTCGGCCCTCGGAGTTGGTCAGCCTCTTCAGAAACCGGACATCCCTCAAGCCATCACGCTAACCGCTAAGATTCCAACAATTGTCGCTGCATTCGAACGATTAAGACGAGGAGAAAAACCTGTGCCACCGCGCCCTGACTTGGGACATGCTGCGAACTACTTGTACATGCTGACTGGTCAAGTTCCGGTAAAGGAGAAGGTCGACGCGATGAACACGTACTTCGTGTGCTTGGCAGATCATGGATTGAATGCTTCAACATTCACTGCGAGAGTTGTGGCGTCAACTTGGTCTGACATGTATTCAGCGGTGACCGCTGCAATCGGAGCTCTGAAGGGTCCGCTTCATGGCGGGACACCCGGCCCGGTCTTGGAGATGCTGCAGGAGATTGGAAAACCGGAGAAAGCTCAGGAATGGATGAGCGCCCAACTGGCCCAAGGAAAGCGTTTGATGGGTTTCGGACATAGAGTCTACAGAACTATGGACCCGAGAGCCGGCATCCTGCGCGACCTCGCCAGCAAGATTACTGACAAAGACTTGTTCCAGCTTGCACAGGAAGTAGAAAAGACTGGCCTGGAGCTGCTTCGCAAGAAGAACCCTGACCATGCCAACACGAATGTAGAGTTCTACTCGTGCGTAGTAATGCACTCGATCGGGTTGCCGACGGACATGTTCACTCCCTCCTTCGCGTGCAGCCGAACGGCAGGTTGGACAGCGCACGTGATCGAACAAGCGGCTAACAACCGTTTGATTCGCCCCCGAACCGACTATGCAGGTCCACGCGATAAGATCGTCATGGCCATCGACAAAAGGTAGACTAGCCAATCGAACTCGCGCCGCTAGCCTCACAGAAGATCTTGATTCGAAAAGCCCAACCTTAGCTCTCACCCACGCTGTATGCCCGCAATTCCTTAAGGAATGATTATTCCTGCTAAAAATTCCTTTAGGAATAGATGGGTCAGCCAATTCTTAATACCACTTTGGCGTGACGCGCACACTAGTCCGCGATCCTTGACCACCATACAATTCGCTTTGCTTCGGAAGCAGCCAATTAAGATGGAGAGCCGAAGGCAATACTAACTGAGGGCGATGGAAGCTCTTGATAGTAACGAAGTTCGGAGGCACATCAGTTCAAGACGCTGCTGCCATGAAGCAAGTCATCACCATAATCAAATCAAAATTGGATCGGCAACCCATCGTCGTCTTATCCGCAGCGGCTGGGATCACGGATACACTAATCCGATGCTGCCAATTAGCTCACGAAGGCAAGAGTATTGAAGCAAGAGAACTCATCGACGACGCCATAGTCGGACGTTATCATGTGTTGATCACCGAGCTGATCCATGATAGTGCTCTACGCAAGTCGACTCTCGATCGAATAGACCGCTATGTAGATGATATCAGGAGCCTAATCGATGGTTTGACCGCGACGAGTGAGCTCTCCGCGCGGTCTTTGGATGCGATAGCGTCCTATGGCGAACAGTTCTCCACAGCAGTACTCTCGGCGGCGATGGAAGAATTCGGTCTCGAATCCAAATTGATAGACGCACGCCGTGTCTTGATCACCGACGAGAACTACGGTAAGGCCACTCCACTGATGGACCTATCTGCGGTTCGAGCGAGAGAAATCATTCTGCCAGTTATTGAGGCCGGAGCCGTTCCCGTAACGCAAGGTTTCATCGGTTCGACGCTTGAAGGTGCAACGACAACTCTAGGACGAAACGGGTCAGATTATTCGGCCGCTATTATCGGGTCATTGCTCGGCGCAGAAGCAGTCGAAGTCTGGACAGATGTTGATGGAATTCTGACGGCGGATCCCAAATTGGTCCCCGAAGCACAATTGCTCGAGACTGTGACATTTGAAGAGGCTTCTGAGATGGCTTACTTTGGGGCGAAAGTCTTGCACCCGAAAACTACTATACCACTTCTGCAGAAGCAGATACCCGTGCATGTCTACAACACGATGCGACCTCAATCATCTGGGACTCGGGTAGTGGTAAGCGATGGCCGTAAACCTCAATCTGGCCGTGTTAAGACGATAGCGTACAAGAAAGACATTACAGTCATCAATGTCCATTCACTGCGAACTCGTCTGGACCACAGCTCCCTGAGAATTATCTTCGGAGTCTTCAACAAGTTCGAAACGCGGATCTACCTGGTGAAAACGTCGGAATCGAATGTGGTCATTGCGGTAGACGACATTCGACATGTCGACTTGATTGTTGACGAGCTCATGGACATTTCTGCAGTGACCGTGGAACATGAGAAAGCCGTCGTCTGTCTAATTGGAGAGATAAGTCGAAATAACCCGACCATAATGTCCCGGGCTTTCAGTGCGATTCGAAGTCTGAAGGCTGACGCGGCATCGGATGGCGCCTCAGGACTCAGTGTGAGCTTCGTGATCAATCAGTCAGATTTGGAGGTTGTCGTGCAAAGGCTGCATCGCGAATTCTTCGGCGAGGTCGCAGTCGAACTAAGTCTGCCTGCTGAACCAAGTTTCTAGCGACGTGTCACAGTCGACGAGCTGCAGAGACTCCTGCAGCAATTGCCGCGTGGGACCGGTAGGACCATTCCGCACCACCATGATTAATGGCAAAGGACGAAGGCACACTTGCCCAGAGGCTGACCGGATGTGAAGGCCAAGGGGGATCTGGGATGGCTGTTGGAGGATAACCAACCCTCAATCAAATATCATGCTCTAACCAAGCTGCTTGAAAAGGCTGAGAACGATCCGGAGGTTCAATCAACAAAAGAGATGATACCTGCCACGGGCTGGGCGGCGGACATTCTGACCAAACAGCAGCTCGGCGGATGGTGGGAGGACAAGGAGAAATTCTACACTCCAAAATACCTGTCCACGAACTGGATGCTCCTCATCCTATCCGATCTGGGATTGACCAGAAAGGATCCTCGGATCGCCAAGGCGTGCGATTTGTGGATTTCACATTTCGCAAAGAAGGACGGTGGATTCGGCGCCGAAGGTTGGAGTAAGAGCCATCTTTGCATCGTAGGCAACACGGCGCGCGCCTTGGTCTTATTCGGTTATGCTGACCATCCGAAAGTAAGCAGCGCATTCGAATGGTTGGTCAAGAATCAGTCGAATAGGGGAGGCTGGTCTTGTTTCGGGTCGGGCAGAAACTTGGATTCATGGGAAGGTATGAGTGCATTCGCGGCTTATCCGAAGCAGAAATGGACCCGAAGCATGAAACGCTCCGTAGAAATGGGAGCAGAGTTCTACTTGGAAAAGGAGTTGCACAAACAAGGATCAAACTACAAGCCATGGTACAGGTTCCACTATCCAATTCACTACTACTACGATATTCTCGTGGGCCTCGATTTCATCACTGCCCTAGGCTACGGCGACGACCCAAGACTGAAGAACGCGCTCTCTCTGCTGAGAAATAAAATGCGAAGCGATGGCAAATGGATCCTTGACGCAACTAACCCAGACCTGGAAGGCTCAATGAAACAATGGTACGAGAAGAATCCGAAACGAAAACCAATTCCATTCGCCCTCGAAAAACCAGGCAAACCAAGCAAAATGATAACACTCAGAGCCATGCAGGTGTTAGGCAGAGTAGACAAAACAAACTAGCACTGTTCAGCGAAGACGGTGGAGCGGCACCAGCGAACTGACCATCAAGAACGTGACGGTCTCGGGCAAGGGACAGATTTCACTACCAATGGAAATCCAACGAGAAGCCGGCATGAAGAAGGGAGATGAACTTCTCACAAAATGCCAGAACCTTTTCTGCCAATCGCCTATTCTCTCAATTGATTCATAGTATTGATCTCCTCGCCTTAGGATCCCTGCGTCCCTCTTATCGGGTAGGAGAGGAGGAACACGCCGGCTGTCCCTAATAGAAGGTAGTTCGGGTAGTTGAAGAGGAAAGTCGTACTGAGAATTAAGATTAAACCGATGCCCTGCTGAAACAAAAATCTGCTTCGGGAGGCGCGTCCTTTCAGCAAAAAGAGCACAATTGCGACTAGCAAAACCCACCAAAAGAAGACGATGGCACGCACTAATTGAAATGAGAGTGTTATGTCGGTGCTCATCGCGATGACGAGTGAGAATATCTGGACCATGAAGTAACTCTCCATCAAGCCATACAGAATTGGGCCGATCAGAAGAGTGGGGAGAAATGCGGCTTTCGCAAAGTTCCAGACGCTCATCTTGTAACCGGGACTCGGAGCGACCAGTGCGTAGGCCAACGCCGTTGCCGCGGCCAACATGATCATGAAAACCCCCGCCTCATAAGCTCCAACCGCAAAAGGCGGCGCTGCGACGTTGATTGCACCCAGGAGCAGAGACATGCGGTAGTAGATTGGGAAGATGAAACACAACGCTAGAGTTAAGAGAAATACTCTTTGAATTGTAAGTTGTTTCCGAGTTAGACTCTCCTTGCTTAGAGCATGCATCAAGAGTAGGCCAAGGACCTCGACCCCCGTCACCGAGACAAGCAGCATACTAACTCCCCATGCCAGCTCTAGGGGAATAGAAAAGTAGAGCAAACCCGCGCACACAAGTTGTGGCACAATAAGAAGACTTACGAAACGCGGCATAACCTCGCGTTCGCTGGCCAAGAGGAACACAGCCGAACCCAAGATTACGTAAAGAACCATCTGCTCGAAAGTAAAAGAGATTCTACCAATAACCGCCAACTCTGACAGTCCTGGGATTTCCATGTGAGCCAAAACCTCGGGTCCAGCACGAAAGAGGAGCCTGTTTACGAAGAGATCGAAGAGAGAGGTGAAAGCGACAATGACGCTCAAGACAAAGGCTAGTCTGCCGACGAAGCCATGCCAGCCCATGATTCGACCTGCCCTATTGCGTCGCTAAAGTCAACGCTAGGAAAAGGAAAACTGCAACCGAGATAGCTCCTGCAAGAAACCACGATTTGCTGACCTTCGAGAAGGATGGCTTGGAGTAGAGGTATGCCAGCATCGCGAAGACCACAAGCTCCGATGCCAGGAGCACTCCGAACACTCGCTGCATCGAGAATAGGTCTAAGAGCCATAGGTAAACAGCTATCGTGATCAGGAGAATAACAAGAACCCATCCAACCGGATATTTCACAACTTCCTGATCGACCTTCAAAGAAGCGTCCCCCTTTGCCTCAATGTGAGGTTTCTTAGAATTCTTGCCATGAAGCAAAACGAAGAAACGAGGACGATGAAGTTCAAAAAAGGCGCCGCAAAACCAATCGAACCAGCAGCGAGCGAACGCACGAGACCAGCCATGCTTACAGACCCTATCACGAGCAGCCCCACGAACATGGCGGTAATCGTCCTGTGTCTGAGGGGCAACGCCATGAAACGTAATCCTAATTTTCCAATGGGTAGGCCTCGCATCTTGTTCCGCATCCGGTAGGTCAACGCTGTCATAATAGCGATAACTAGGGCAACCCCAACAATAATCACCAGCGCCTGCAAGTCCGGAATAACCTGTCCTGGCGTGAAGTATCCCCACACAGTCAAGGTGGCCAACTCCGCGATAAGTATCAATCCAATAGTTGTGTAGAACGGCCTTGACGCCGCATCTCTCTTGGTTCCCCTGTCTATGAATGGTAGAAGGACGAATAGGGCGAGGATGACTGTGACACCTCCCAGAGCGTAGTAGATTCCTTCGCCTTCAAAAGATGCAAACTTCAAGACTTGATAGAGCGATAGGAAATACCATTCTGGTTGAGGCACATAACCAGAGGCCGCCTGCGGACTGAATTCAGCTGAAAGCGAGACCGGAAATAAGGCTGAGGCTAGCAGCACCGCAGCAACGAAAACGCTTCCAATCATTGCAAAGTATAAGTAGACACGTGGAAACCAAGGGACCTCCTTCGACGGTTTCGGTCCCGTTGATGGTTCAGCCGCGCCATGAACTTCGAACATGTACATTTTGAGAGCCAGGAGCACTAGAAGGCCCGCCGGGAGAACTACGATGTGAAGGTCGAAGAACCTGCTGAGCTCTGCTACGTTGCTCCCTGTTCCGGCCAAGAGAAACGTGAGCACGGAGCCGATTTGGGCCGGCAAGAAACTAAGCATGCCTATTGAAACGTCGGTTGCCGATTTTGAGACAACAGTCCATGGGAGGAGGTACCCCGTTAATCCGAACCCCAAGACAACCAGCCCCATTAGCATCCCTGTGACCCACATCATTTCTCTGGGCTTCTTCTGAACGCTGACGAAGTATCCTCGGAACATATGCAAAGATGCAAGGAGTATCATGGCGTAAGCTCCGTACAAGTGTACGGTCTCGATCAACCAGCCCAGCGGCACGGTTTTGATGATGTAGACTGTTGAGGAGTAGGCTTGATCCGTGGCTGGCACATAGTAGATTAACATCAATAGGCCTGTGAAAGCCTGCATGAGAAAGGCGATTACGGTTAGTGCGCCGAGCCAGTAGAAGGGATTGAAGCTGTATTCGGGCACGGGACGTAGCACTGTGGCCTTGAGGCCAAGGCGTGATTCGAACCACTTAGCAATCTTGCTCTCTAGGCTCATCTACTGTGTCCCAGCGAATACTGTTGCTTCCGTTACTAGTTCTCCGCCTTCCAAGTCATGTCTAAGCACGAGCGCGGGATCAGTCGTTCCTGGAGGACCATGCCCAAAGATTGTCGGCGGCCCCATTCCTATCGCGTAAATGTCACCTGTGTTCTTGTCGTACTCTAA
>PMBQ01000353.1 GCA_003152955.1 Candidatus Bathyarchaeota archaeon | reverse complement strand
GCATGCCTCGGTTTGCGAATCCCCTGCCCTGCCAACGACTGTCTGCAATCCGCCCACAAGACGACCTCCGATCTTGGGGGTTATGCGATTGATCGTTCTCGGCATTTGGCGTAAACATACTCTGGATCGAGATCAACCCCGCAGTCCCACTGAATCGTATCGAATGCAATGCGGACCCGTTTGAAGTCGTCCAAGCCCTTGATTCGCTGGAATACGCCGAAATCAAGCATGTGCTTCATGTCAAGGATACCATTCTTGCCGTCTTCAAACACAAGAGCAAGAGTGTAGTCTTCGCGGGGAACCACTTCTTTTACGGCAGGATACATGGTAGCGCTCCTTACTGAAGAGGCTGTATCTTGCAAGGTCCCTCACCATTTATAACCAGATGCCGGTCGGCTATCAACTCTTCTTGATGTAGTTCAGCCCGTGCCACGATGAGTCTGGTCTGCTTACGGGGAAGGTCGCCTTCTATGATTTCGCATGTCTGTATATTCACGGTGGCCTTGTATTCATTATAATACCCGTGGAAATGTGGCGGCGGGTGCTCACCTGGAGCGAACTACATCCAGATTATGATCCCGAATAACATTGAAATGGTGGGCATTATTTTTCCTTTGTTGTTCAATCCATGAATGCTGGATTGTGTGCATTTCCATACCAAACTGACCACTCCAACCCCCATAATGCTGTTGCAACCCCATGATCCATGTTTACCTTAGCCTACATGCTATGGCCCGACCGCGTTTCCTCGCCACGGCTAACAACAGTGCTAAATGGCGGCGCGCAATCCCGAGGAGTATGGAAAGGCACGAGGGACTTCTATCCGCCAGCAAACTGCGTCGCCCGCCTTCAGCCTTCGGTTATACGGGTATTTTTCTAAGCTCTTTCGGCTTGTCCCTCGACTTGTCTTAAAGGAACAATTTCCTTCCTTCGCAGCAGGGATGCCATATCTTCCCAACCGGAATCTTGATCTTGTTCACTGGTACAAGCCGTATCGACCGCGCTGAGGTGGAGGCTTTAGAACACCACCTTCATGCCTTGGTGGCAAAAACTGGTTCTAGGATTTCCTCGAGAACGCTATCCCGTTCTGTGCGTGTTGCCAAATCCGATGCTGCACGCTGAACATTCTTTACAAAGTCTGTGACAAGCTTTGACACTGACCTCGTTTCGGGGAGTTCTTCTCTGATCACTTTGTCTACTTCTAAGGCAAAGTCCAATAGGATCTGCCGAGCAGATATGCGCTTCTCTGCCGGAAGGGGAAGATCTGTAACGCGCCTGGCAAAACATAGAAAGAGGGAGTAGAAGTCCGACTTCTTACGCCAGCGGGTCTTTGCGAGGTTTGGAAGCAGTTGCTCCAACTCTCCAAGCACTTTGACGAAAACTGACCGAACGGCTTCCCCTTGATCGAAAGACTCCTCGTATTGCTGGTAATACTCCTCCAGTTTCTTCTTCTTGTTCTGAATGCCGTTTAGGTACGCTACAGTAAGTTCACTGATGAACTCCACGTCGATCATCCTCCGTCGGTCATTCGCAGAGAAAAGTCCCGAGTCGTTCCAAAACTCATAATCTGAGAGCTCCTCCATAATTTTAATGAATGGCCCCCAATATGTCGCATGCCGAAGTTCCTGAGCAGTCAGTGTCATTGTGTTTCGATTTAGCCGCTGGAAGATTGCTCGGAGCTCCTCATCGGGAACGTCAGGAAGGAGGCGAACCACAAAGTTGTACTCATAGACCTTCTTTTTGTCGTCCCCACTCAGGTCTTCAAATGACATACCAGCCCACCTGGGACTTTCATCCTCGAGTTCGAACTCGCCAGCGAGAAAATCCAACACGGCACGTATCCGCTGCTGGCCGTCCACGATAATATGCTTCTGATCACCAGTTGTGTCTGTGACGTCCTGCATGTAAAGTTCTGGAATGGGGTACTCGAGCAATATCGTGTCTATCAGTGCACTCTGTTGGCGTACGGACCAGACTGGGTTACGCTGAAATGGGGGTTTGACTATCAAATCGCCAGCCTCGAAGGCTTTTTTGATCCATACTACAGACCGGTGCGTGGTGTTAAGATATCGTTGCATTAGTTTCTCCTCCAGAAAGGAGCTCTTGTCTGGCGCGTAAAGCTGACTGAACTTGATAGGCGCGCAGAGACTCATAATCCGAGTATATCCGGAGATTGATGTCTCTTCCGACTGTGGGAGCCTGTCGGCTCATGGTACTCAATGCGTTAAGCCATTGCTTCCCAAAGGGGAGAATGCCGAGGAGTCTGTCAGTGGCAATGGTTCCCCAGTAAATGAACCGAGTAACATGTTCGTCCCATGCAATTCGCGTCCTTGCATCTACGCGAGTCCGGCGATGGCCATTTGAACGGAGAAATCTCCATGAGACCGTGAAGTGATAGTATGACACGACTGCAACATCGACATCTGAGGAATTGTCAAACGGCTTGAATCCTTTTGAGGGATTGAGACTGACACCGATGGCCGAGCTTCCCACAAAGATTAGGCAAGCTGGGTCAACCTCCACTCTGCTTGCAAGACAGTGCCTCCACTCGAGAAATGCCTTTCGATCACTGGCGAATATGTGGGGGACGCGATCGAAACAGAACTGCGCTATGAAATCTGAAAGTTCCATTTCGCGTAGAGCAGCCAATATGGTGTTCCGCGTGTTCATTTTCCTCTATTCGTCGATGTGTCCATCGTAAGAAATGCTCGAGTTTGCGTAGTCAAACCATATTACCATAAAGCTCACCGGCGGCTGTGGAGCGTAGCGGAATGACCGTCCGGTGCAGCACATTGTTGGCCACTGTCTTCTCCGGTTAAGTCAAATCAGCCGGCTGCCCGGTCTTTGCCCTAACCGATTTCCAGAAAATCCCCGAATCAGGTATCTTCTTACGGCCCATCACCACCAGTTGCNNAGCGTAAGCCATTGGCTAATCATGCAGTCTGTGTACCCAGCCATTGCGTTGTCCACGGCCAGAGTCCCAAGGCGGTGGCCCATTATGATGTCGCTGCAACTTGGTGAAATGGCCCTTAGAAGGTGGCGAGGCTCATTTACAACAACGCGCATGTCTGACCATGCCGCCTCAAAATCATCAGTCTCGGATATCTGGGCGAGAGGAATCATCTTGCGAAGCCCAAGGCTTACGATCTTTAGCCCTGCACTCCTG
>PMBQ01000404.1 GCA_003152955.1 Candidatus Bathyarchaeota archaeon | reverse complement strand
TCAAAAACCAACGACGATCTACCTCAGTTCTTTTCCCTTGGTTCATCCAGTATGTCAAGCCGTGAAAGATGTCGAAAGGCACGCCACGGGCGTTTAATCTTCTGCCTTGAGTCGACTAGTCTAATTCGCTCCTTGAGCGGCTCCGCATGTTCCACAGAACTTCGTATTGGCGGGGATCTTTGCGCCACAACTGGCACAAAACTTGACCGCTGTCGGCGTTATTGTAGATGGAGCTGGGCCATTACAGGTTGCGCTGGCACTNNATTTCTATTCCGCCAATTTTGGAAGCTACAAGATTGTAGAGGGCTGCTCCAATCGCCCCACCTATGAACCCTGAGATGGCGCTTATTATTGGAAATATGATAATTGCGACAAAGCCGAATCCACCGAACATGGCTGCTGAAGTTGCTCCTGTTATGCTGCCTATCATAGTTCCAAAAGCGGCGAACAGTATTCCTTCGATCAAACCTATTATTGCCAAAACAACGCCGAAGATTTTCGCAACGGACATGACGCCGACTTTCTTCAATATCATCATATTCTCGCCACCACGTGGTAGTTCAAATTAAGAGAAGTCGAGCTACGTGACCGTGAATGATATAGTGGCTTGGTTGTTGGTCCTGTTTGGGTCATTGTAATGATAGGGCGGAGGAGAGTCTGCAACGAGAAACACTTTGTATTTGCCTGTTTTGAGCTTCCATGTTCCTGTGGTCTTGATCTTCATTGCCGACCCTACTGGACCCGCGTAGGTCACTCCAATGGAACCAACAATGCTGGGTCCCAACACCTCTATGCCAACAGTCTGTGGAAACGGTCTGTTAGTTGACAAAGCGCGAAGTATTGCGCTGAAGTAGATCGCATCGGCCGCCTTCGGCTTCGCCGGGTGAACAAATGGTTTTGTCAGCTCCCAGTCAGTGATCGGGAGTTTTGGAGGAAAGTGGCTTGCGGCCTTTTCGGTGGGAGATGGTGTGCGTGAGGAGATGTCGCGGGAAGGAACAGGCGTCATAGCCTACAACCTCACCATCATGCTTCTGGTATCAACCATATTTGTCGCTTTGCGGCAAAGGCTAGAAAAAGAGTAAGACGATAGAAATGCCTTAGCGGAACTAGCCTCAGAGACCGCATCAATGACTCTCCTGAGCTGACGTGTTACGCATCAAACGTCTCTCCTTTGCATCATGATCGTATAGCGGCCAGATTGAAGTCAGCGTTTATCCTCAGAGGCAATCACCTAATAGCAGTCGTCAAGATCGGATTGAATGACGATGGAACTATCTCGATAAAGTAAGAATCGTTTTCTCCGTGTGAGCCAACTGGTGCGCGCATAACTTGGGCTGGTCGTTTTCGGGTTGTCTCACTTTTCGTCTGCGGATTGGTGATAAAACGGCAATATTGTTGCCTGCAAAGTTTCGATGGTTGAAATGGTGAGGATCGAAAGCATCAGTTGCCTAATGGGATGCCTAAGACTCCTATGCTGTTCTTGAGCTAGCAGCCTGTATTCTGAGCTTGCTATTTGATGAGAAAAAGGAGGTTGAGCACTGTTGGTGCTCGGTTTAGTTTTGGTTTACCAGTAGTTTGGGTATCCGTATGTTCCGTAGCCGTTGTACCAGGGGTTGTTTTGTCCGTAGTATGGGTTATTGTTCTGACCGTACCATGGGTTGCCGTATGTTGGTGCGAATAGGTAGTCCGCTACGTGTCCGTAATAGTTGCCTCCGATAGTTGCATACACCATTTCTTTTCTTCACCTCCCCTTTTTCTTACGTCCAATTTCCACGTTTCGAATAGTCTTTACTTAGCCAGTCGTTGACAGCTTCCTCNNTCCCAAAGATTATCTGGCCACCCTATATATGCACGAAGCACGATATAAGGTTATATATTTAACATTATAGCTGTGTAGCTGTACAACAACGGCTGAAAGAGGGAGATTTACAATGCGACTACACATCGGACTCCTAGGAATCATACTCATTGTACTCGTTATCTGGTCAATTCTCCGTTAGAACTCAAGCATCTTCGCGCATGCAGGCGATTGCCGCAATACTCATGTAGATACTGCGGTTCCAGAAGCGCGTGAAGAAGAGGGATTTGCGCCTATAGGTAATTAGAATAACCTAGCATAAACCAGAATCATGAGGGGAGCGATCAATTCTAACAACAGTAAATCTTGAAGCCAGCCATCCTGAATTCGAGGTTAATATTTTGCCTACGCATGATTCAGAAGGATTATTGGGGAGCACGTGGTTTTCCCGGTCTTCTTTGAAGCAGTTGTTCGTGCACCCATTTGCTAATGTCGGCTTCTGTGGCATGCTTGGCTAGCCATTCTTTGATCGCCATCTCGATTGCACTGCTTAGATCGCCCTTCTTTCCGCCGATAATTGTGACAACGGCCAGTCGTAGTCTGCGTTCCGTTTCATCAGAGAGAACAATGTACATCTTACCCAAAGTCTACATCCCCGGAGATACGCTACATTCAGCATTAACGATATAAATGTATAAATTTATAAGTGCAATTGCTCTACATGCGTCTTGACTTGATTGATATGAGTAAGATCTTTTCCATGATAGCGCCTTTGCTTGCTGTAAGTCTCGTTCGGGTGCTTAACGAAATAGGTGTGAATCAGACTGCGGGTGCCATGGTTAATTCAGCCGTTACGTGGCTATTGACCCTGAATCCAATCGTTCTGATAATCCTGGGCATAATCGTATTCTTCGCTGGGAAGCTAGCGAAATGGGTCGGCATCATAATGGTCATCGTGGGAATCATCTTCCTAGTCCTGCCGTACCTATTGAGAGTCGTTTAGAATCTAAAGGTGGATGATTCTCTATGGCTGATGCTTCTTTAGGTCGGGTTGCGTACGTTCTCGCATTGATTGGCGGCGTAATACTCGTAATTCTAGGTCTCCTGAGCTTTTTGGGAATGGCCATCACGATGTTCACGTTTTCGATGTTTGGATCCTTCGGCGGGTCTTATTGGGGGATCATTGAAATCGTTCTCGGCCTTGTTGCTATCTATGGTGCTAAACGTGTTACCGACATCGCTTGGGCTGTTGTTCTCATAGTGGTAGGACTGATTGCAGGCGGCCTTGGTGGTCTACTCATACTCCTAGGCGGCATACTCGGCTTAATATTACACTTCATCTAGAATGAGGCGAATCGTTAATGGATCTGTTAGTTACCATAATCGTGGTTCTCGTTATACTTTGGCTACTTGGATTCATTGGCGGTATCGGCGGAAGTCTAATTCACATCTTGATTGTGATCGTCATAATCATAGTGATAATTCGACTACTTCAAGGCCGCCGTGTATTGTAATAGAAGTTTCACCTATGAGTCACTCGAACAACTACTGCGACCAATGCGGCGCCAACCTAAACCCCCAGTTCCAGTTCCGTGAGAACCAATCAATGCTATTCTACTGCCTTCAATGCAAAGCCCCTAGAACAGTCCCCGCCACAGAGCACAAGCACCGAACCGACTACGCAACGGCTGATTGCCCCACATGCGGCTCAAAAATGAGCACGTATGAAGCGAACCCTTCAGGATAGAGCGAAGAGACAAAACCTGAAAAAATGTAGGTGATGATTTTCAAGATGGCGAAGAAGAGTAGAGGCGGGAGAATGACTGCGGCTAAGAAGCGTGCCGCTAAGTCAGCTGGTGGACGCGGTCCCGTGAAAAAACGTCGAGCGGGTCGAAACATCATGAGGACTTAAGAGTGAAGGAACATAGAATTGTTACCGCCTCTTGTATTGGCTGGTTTTCCATAGGCCGGTAAACCAAACGAAGACTTCACAGAACCAAGATTCAGATACGCAGGACTGACTTGCATACAGGTAATCGAGGCATTTCTATTTCATCCAAAATGTGTCTCCGACTCCTTAGACATGTGTAGACGTATTGTGGCGCGGGGAAGTAACTTCACTCGCGTTTGTACCCTCACGATTCCTCCTAAGGAGTGAAGTTTAGAGAGGGGTTAGGAGATTTCGCCCCCAATTTACCTTGCCACCCCTCGACATCGCGTACTGGATTGAACGAACGCCGTCCGGTTGTTTATCCCACTTTAGACCACATCCCTCGCAATTGTAATGGAGAATTGTGACGGTCTTGGCGTTCCACATTTTGACCTTCGAATTGAGTGGCATCCATGCACGACAACAAGGGCAATCCAACTAAGCCACCTGGATTGCGAAGGTTAGTCCACAGAAGGCGATGGTCGGATTACAACCGAATTATTGTCATCGTCATGTTCTCTTTTAGTGGTGGTACGCTTGGTGAGTTGAAGCGTGCGGCTGCCTTATCTCAGAGCTGCTCTAACCGAACTTTCAGGACCTTGTGCAGGGTCTCGGCTCCGACTATCTCGGTTCCATCAAAATCCCATTCTGATGGAGTCATCAAGAAAGGCTTAGACTGGTCGCCCCCTAATCCTCCGTGGCTGCCAATCAATTCCTCGAAAGCTGCCACTTCATTCTTTTCCGGGTCATAGAAGCTATTCACTAGGATATCGGGCGCATGCTTGAAGCTGTCAGTTCGGCGGATGTGGGCTGCAGCATGGGGACCGAAATTTGCTAGCGGATTCTCTCCTTCAACACTATCATCGGCCAAGTGGTATATGCCCTTGGCACCGATTACCAAGGGGCCGTATTTTTCAGATCGTACGAGGATGAAGCCGATGCCTTCGTGTTTTGCTAGCCCCGGAATGAGGTCCGGGAAGGTTTTGTCCAATTGCTCATACGTCGCGCGTTCTTTCCATTCGGTGAAATACACGAGCCCTAGATTACCGGACGCGAGCACAATAACATGAGCGTGTTTGGACGGGGCTTTCTCGTCCAGTGTTTCGCTCGGACGATGTTCCGTGATATCCTTGAATAGCGTTCCTTTAACATGGCTTCTCAGCCGCTTTCCTCTTTCGCGAAGAACCCTGTGCCCGCTCTCAAATGGTGCAGTCACGACGTGACCAAAGTGATCTTGATTCGTGTCAAGGTGGCTTTGTATGGTGAATGTTTCTGGGACAAGTCGCTGGACGAGATCCTTCAGGCTTAATCCATATCGTTGCTTGAACGTGGCTCCATTGCTTTGGCCATGATCTGACAGGATTACAAACTTGTACTTTCGAGAAGAGAGTTCCGTTGCTTTCTCCAACCGCGCGAAGTGCTTGTCCAGTTGTTTCAATGCGTTGAAAGCTTCATGATCGGACACGCCGTTGTGATGCGCAATTTCATCGTAGCCCATGTAGGTGGCGTAGAGTGCGTCTACTTGGCCGACTATGATGTCGCCTATGATCGTGTAAGTTGTTATCTCCCGCATGAATACGTTCGTTGTAGCGCGCATTGCTAGGTAAGCTGGGCCGCGGTGTATCCTTGGCTGGACGTTTCCGATTCGCTGTTGTACTTGGCTCCTGAGCTCGACGAGAATATCCGAGCAGTACAGTGCCAGGGTTCGAGGGAAATTGTAGGGATTCGAGTAGAAGAAATACCACGCCTTCGTGTAGAATCCTCTTAGATTCGTGAACTTACTGTAAGTTAAGATTACGTCTTGGGCGTCGCCGGAGAAGAGGTTCGAGCGAGATGCTCCGTTCGTTGCAAGCAGCCCTTTCCCGTCTGAGATGCGTTTTTCTAGCATTGGAGCGTCAGAGGAGCCGTTTGACGAGATTATCTTGTTCCCGTTCTCCTTCTCGACCCAGCGAAACGCCGGCATATTGTTGTTGTTGCCGTGCAGAATACCTGCTTGGGAGGCGCCTGTCTGGCTGGAGAGGTCCGTTTCCCATTGATGCAGCTTGTGGCTGCCGTTCTTCAACCAGCCTGCAAGGGTGGGCATGTACCCCATCCGCATGGCCTCACGCAGGATGAACTCAGAGCAGCCATCAATCTCCAGGAAGATGACACCCGGTTTAGTCGCCGTGGAAGTCTTCGATGAACGTTTTGCGTGTCGAACCAAGACTGCGCTGAAATATCGTGCATCGTCGTCAATTGTTAAGATGCCTGATACCGCCGTGTTAATTGCTGCTACGCCAATGGGTACTAGAACTAGAGCCCAACCTTCAACATGAAATTCGGGAACGACCAGGCTTGACAGCCAGACGGTCAGACCATTCAAGACTAAAGCGCCTATTCCAAACGTGAAGAAAAGAAAGGGCAATGCAATCTTCGACAAGATCGGCCACAGGACCGCGTTCAACAGCGCGATCACGACTACAACTAGAATCCCGAACCCCCACGTATCAACCCTCAGACCCGGAACAAAACGTATCATGAGCGCGAGTCCTATGGCTTCGCTTATCCAAACAACGAGCACGCGCGCGATCCAGCGTGGGCTTCGGTGTTTCTCACGGTCCATCTACTGTCCCGCCTGAAGCGTCAGAACTGTAATTTCCGGAGGGCAGTTAATCCGGAACCAAAAGGTGTTCGCCCCAAGCCCACGGTTCGTATACACAACCATATCCTTCACCTGATATCTCCCCAGAGGATACTTCTTGAAGTGAGAACCGCGAAAGGGAGTTCCAATCTTTGGCAACACAAACTGGCCGCCGTGTGAGTGCCCGGAGAGTTGCAGCGCGAAACGACCCGTCGCCGCAGCGACATCAGCAAAATCGGGTTCGTGGACAAGCAGCACCGCCGGATCTGAAGATGGTAACTTCCTCAAAACCAGATCAAGGTCATGCCCCTGAGCTATGACATCATCAATACCGGCAAAGTGCAGTGCGGCGTCTCCTCTATGCAGCGTGTAAACGTCGTTGCTTAGGTCGATGATGTCACTCTCACGTAGAATGCTGCGCACCTTCTCTGCCCCCATCCAATGATCATGATTTCCCAACACTGCAAGAGTGACGATTTTGGGACGCAACTGAGAGAGCGAGTTGACCAAGTCGGCAGCGACTTGGTCTACGGCAAACGAAACGAAGTCTCCCGTAATCACCACAATATCAGGAGACTGCTCGTTGACGAGACCGACAACACCTGTCAAACGCTCCGGCGACATCCATTGACCAAGGTGAAGATCGCTGATATGCACGATCCGCAACCCGTCGAAGGCATTCTTAAGCCCTCGAAGAGACATAGACATGTGGACGATCGCAAAATCTCTTGGATCAAATCGTAATCCCCCAATCTTCTTCATGAATGAGGCTCGCGCAAACTGAAGTTTCTGCCGCGGCGTCAACAGCCTCGCACCAAATGGAGTTGGATGATGGGGGCTCATTCTTCTCGGCTTCCATCAATTCTTGGGTCCTTGTAAATCAAGTTTCGGCATCTTCTGATATTCCAACGATCTAGCCACGCTCAGTTGAATCACTTTCTTCGTAGGTACTCGTGCTGAGGACACGAAAGAATCTCTTCAAAGGCAGGGGACATATTTTAGCGCAGCGAGCCCGGAGAAAAAAGCTAGAGCCTCGAATGACTGCGACACGAGTTGATTGTTGGTGTCCACCACAATCACTGTCTACTGCGGGAGGTATACATATATAAAAAGGGGAAAAAATGGGCGATTAAGTGAATAGCTTAATCGTCACTTACNNCTTACAAACAACTCAAATCGACGCCTTAGCCTTTTGCACCTTTTCGCGAACCTTTCCTATATCCTGTTCAACCTTGCCCTTAATCTGCTGGCCTTCATTGAGTGTCAATTTACCTGCTAGTTCACGCGCCTTACCCTTTATCTGCTGGTTCTTACCATTCATGATTTCTTTTCACCTTCCTATCCTGATATATGGATAGCAGTACACATATGTAAACATTGCTCTGTATAACCGTGGGTGTGGATGTTACCTATGTGATTCAGCTCTTGACGAAGTCTATTACTAGAGCTTAGATCTCTAACTCACCCATGTTGTCATTTTATCCGATTTGCGCCAGAGATCGACAACCAAATCACTATCCAATGCATCTGCCGAAAGTGCAAGAACGAAGAAGATGTGTTGGATGCGATTTGGGAATCACTCAAGAATGCAACTTCCATCCTGAACAGAATCGCCATGAAAAACAGGGGCTTCGTACTAGGTACAAGAAATATGTCTGAACGACGACGGTTCAATTTGTGATGCTCGGATCACTGGTACCGTACATGCAGAGAAAATACTGTGAGGCTAGTCGGCGATTGAAACTAGGCAGATGAGTCCGCCATCCACTTTCGAGATAATTTAGTTGACCTGCGAGTTCGATTTCGTATTGCCAGGCGAATAGGAACATATCGTAGATTCCATATACGCGACACGCGTGGAGAGTCAACTCCAATCATCAATTTCTTAGATGAAGTGATAGGCTTGAAATGCCCGCAATGTGGGACCAATTCTTAACCGGACCACGAGTCTTGCAAGAACTGCGGCCGACCATTCTACTTCAAGGCAACGATCAAGCCGCCGCGGCGAAAGCGTTCGCTTGAGGGGGGCAATCGGAAACGCGGCACTATCATGACTGGCGCATTGGTTGCAGCTGCGATAGTCATCTCTCTGTGGTGGAGTCCTTCTCTAGCCATGTACTCTTTAGGGTTCGCTTGTGTTGCAGAGGTCCTATGGCATTTTGTCTCGCCGAGGATGGCGATAGTGATGATTCATGGATTTGTCAAGTCCGGATTTCATCCGGATCTCGGTAAATACACGTTGCTGGGCGCAGGCTCTGCCCAGCGAAGTTTCAGTGAATTCCAAATCGTTACGAGATCCATCTTCCCACTTCTCTTCTTCTTTGGATTCTCAAACATCACACTGCAGATTCTGAGTTACCTCGCAAAGGCAAGTCCTCCTCTGGCAGATTCACTGGTACAGATTGGTATCTTGGGAAACCACGCGGCTGATCCCGCCCTCAACTTAGCCTACAACCTGCTTTGGACGAGTATCTGGCTTCTAGCATTTTCAGCCTTTGTTGTACCGGTGAAATTCGTCGTCGAGGGACTCGAATTGAGATTCTTCGACAGGAGGAAGTTCATGGTTCAAGACTTTAGGTGGAGCCCGTTTCTCGCGAATCTATGGGGGGTTAGGTGCATTCTACTCAGTTCTGGTGCGTCTCTTCACGGCGGGTGGGACGTTAACTTCGGCCTTGATTGGTTTAGCTACTTTGCTTCTCTTCTTGTTTCCGGCGTCGTTATTTCTTACGGTCCTCTATCATAAATTCTCGCTCTCAACTAATATGCGAAAAGTGAACGAGTCCTTTCGTGAAAAGGGGGTAATCCCATTCACTGGACTGCACTTGACGGTGTTAGGAGAAAGGTAGCCTGTCTGAACACGACAATCGTCACCTCGTTATGGTAGGAATCGTTTTTCCGGCAGCTTGCGTGCTGATGATGCCACCATTCCACACTATGACGTACGCTTGGTCAACCGATAAACCCGTGTAAGCCGCCCACTTCTCATTTATCACGCGCCCAAATTAGCAGAAACAATATGACTTACCCTATTGATTTTGCTTGCCCCATTTTCCTCCCTTCGCGAATATCCAACATCAAACATAAGACCACGAGCAAAAGTAGATTAGTTTCTTCAGGAAATTCGGTTTGGTTCTCAGCTTGCTTGTCGTTGCCTTCGTCATATCGATGGATCTCTACCTGTCCGCTAANNTACTGGCTTCCTTCCCATCCGCCTTGGCTGTTCCAGGCCGGAAGATTTTTGCGCGGCCTAGTCGGAGTTAGCATGATAATTGTAGGTCTGATGCACTAAGGCCTCATCTTGTGAACAACGTCAAGGTTGGACTCGTGTGGTTCCATGAAGCGAATTGTTTCGCGGAACGCGTTTGTGCGAATTGTAAGATTCCATGAGTACGGCCCGTCCTATTTGGTTTCTGCCTTGGCTTGTGCATTTGTGGCCAGATATCCAGTCGATAGCAGAATTCTGCCGGTGCTTCTTTTTGTTGCAGTCTCCTCCATTTTTGGTTTTGTGATTAAAGATATTGCCGATGCGGAACTTGACAGAAAGGCTGGCAAGCTAAGGAACCCTGTAGCGTCGGGTGACTTGTCTTTGGTTGCGGCTTGGGCCCTCGTGGTAGTTCTTTTGGGAGTGGCGGCCTTGTCGATCTATCTTCTCAGTTTT
>PMBQ01000004.1 GCA_003152955.1 Candidatus Bathyarchaeota archaeon | reverse complement strand
CGGCACACGGCTACTGTTTCCCAACACGGACGTATCGTCGGTCGACCCCGGCCATTAGGGTATTACCCTGAGCCCAGCGAGTAGAGTTTAGACCCTTGGAGCGACGACGCCAGAAGAATAGATCAACGAGAAGTCTGACGAGGACCTGCGAGGGAAACGCGGATCTCTTTTTTCACACGATATACAAGTATATAGTCACGACTTGAGGCACGTGCGGAAAAGTGCTACAGGAGAACCTGCTATGTGTAGACATAGGTAACACCAGCTCGGACGACAGCCGATGAAATTCAGAGCGACAAGGATCCGCCGAGATATGGCGTTTCGGTTCCAGGCGAAACCTGACGGCAAATGCTGTCCTGTGAATCCCCAGGCCGCGAATGTGAGTACAAGCCCCGGATGATCAGAGTTCTCGGGTTTTCCTTTTCTGCAGTACGAGACTTCCGTCGCAGCCTACATCATGGAAAGTGACATTTCCGTCCCATTCCCCAGGGAGACGTTCTGAACGCGATCGTTCTTACAGCTGCCCGACACTCCGCGGTATTCCGAATCTATGGCAACGGGAAGAGCTAAGGGAGCTCGTCACCTTTGTCTCTACATCGCGCCGGTGACCTTTGTCACTACATCCACTTGCGGGCCGATGTATACTGCCTATGGAATTCATCAAGGGCATGGCTCGTGGAGGGGTTTAGGGGAGGTCCTGAAGCGGGCTATTGCCCTTTCCATCTGAAAGGCCGGGTCTTCGGATCCGGCCTTTCTCGTTGCTCCAGCGCCGCTCTGGAAGAAGGCACCCTCCCTGCAACCAATGTCAATTCTTTGCCACTGCCCCATTGCAGTTAGTCCCTGTTTCATCCCTTTGGCGGATTCCTTTGGGGAGTACAATCACGCGAGGAAACGGCAGCCAATACGGAAGACAGCGAGGACTCCTTGATTTTCCGCGATCACTTGACATTGGCTATGGGAAGGGGTTTATTTCTGCCAAACATATACACGATTGCTTCGTCGGCCATGAACTGATGTCGGTTGATAGGAATGTGTATGCGTATTTCAGTGTGCTGAAAAACCTTGTTGTGTCCGTCGAAACCCCGACACTCAGATCCCCCACAAACCCCATCACCAACGTGACGAACGGATCGCTGGGGTATCCTGCCGCCTACGCTATTGACACGAGGAGCATTGTGCTGAAGTGAAAACCAACAGCGCTCAATGATATCTCTCTCAATATCTTCGGAGGTTCTTATGTACAACATATACAAAATACCTCTTCGCCCGCTGCTCTTAGCCATCCTTCTGGCCGGGGCACTCGATACGTCGCGTTCCCAGGCAATAGGATTCGGCAACATACCTCTTTCCGACTTGATTCAAAGCCAGGGGCTCCGTCCTTTCCTGCCGGTCGCCCTAGGCGATGTGCTCTCGGGACTGCCACTCGGAATGCTCGACCGCCAGCTCCCTACCGCGGGCGGCGTCATGTTTGTCCTCGACACCGTCATCGTCAAGAGCTCAAAGGATACGACCCTCAGTGTGTTTAGCTTCGACCCGCAGGGGTTGGTCGTGACCGACACGATGAAGCAGTGGCGGAACGGAACGTGGGTGAATGCAGACCTTGACACATATCTCTACTACAAAGGACGCAGCAAGTTCCGCGACTATCATCAGGAGTGGGAGAACGGCCAGTGGGTGAACTTCTGGCGCGCGTCCTTCATCTACGATGACGCGGGGAAGCAGCTCGCCTACAACTATGATGTCTGGGATGGCACACAGTGGGCGTACGGATCGCACTGGACGATAACATACGATGGGGGCGGCAATCCGGCCATGGTGATCGTCGAAGACTGGGTGAACTTCGCATGGGTGGCATCATGGCGCCTCAGCGCCACCTATGACGGGGCCGGCAAACAGCTCACTGCGCTGCTCGAGAAGATGTCGGGCAGTCAGTGGGAGAACCTCTACCTCGCCAGCTTCTCCTACGACAGTCAGGGCAAACAGTTGGTTGGACTGCTCGAGAAGTGGTCTAGCGGCCAGTGGGTCAATAATTGGCGGGCTAGCCTGGGCTACAATCTCCTGGGCCTCAAGGTGACAGGGTTGACTGAGCAGTGGGTCGGCAGCAATTGGGTGAACTCGAAGCGCGCCACCCTGGGCTATGATATGCTGGGGAATGAGGTGAGCGCAGTGGGCGAGAAATGGGTCAATGGAGCCTGGGTCAACGACTGGCGCTATGAAATCTCCATGGATCTGCTGAAGGGCCCTACGTCGATGGAGTTCACGACTTGGCAGAACTCCGATTGGGCTCCGGCGGATAACCTCCTTATGACCGTTGACGGCGGCCTGAACCCGTTCCTCTTCACCGGCAACCAGGCGACTTTCACGTACAAACCGCTCGTGATGACAGGGGTTGCTCCACAGGCTGAAGGGGATCATCCCACCAGCTTCGCTCTCAGCCAGAACTACCCCAATCCCTTCAACCCGGCAACCACCATTCAATACTCTTTGCCTCATCATTCGAATGTAACGTTAACCGTGTTCAACACCCTTGGGCAGCAAGTCGCCCAGCTGATCAATGGCGACATCGACGCTGGCTATCACGAGGTCCAATTCAACGCCAACAGTCTCGCCAGTGGCGTGTACTTCTACAGAATACAAGCCGGCAGTTTCGTGGAGACGAAGCGCTTGATGTTGCTCAAGTGATTTCTGGTAGGTTAACGAATTCCCAGACCCCATGCTTATTCAGGTGGGGCCTTTTTAGCCAGCCAACACTGTGGGTTCGCAGATCCACGTCAGGCCCCTCGGGTGTTGCCCTGGGTCTTCTGGCTATTGGTCGAGGTCGTTGAGGAGGAAGTGCAAAGAAGGATTCACAGAAGTCATCGGGAGAAGAGGAACGCGTATTCAGCCGAATGCCCCGCCGGTTTCCCGAAGGGGCATTCGCGTAATCAGATCTGGCAACGACCTACTCTCCCGCGTGCTCACGCGAGAAGGACCACCAATGCTGAGGGGCTTAACAGTCGAGTTCGGAATGGGATCTGGTGTAACACGTTCGCTATTATCACCCGCAATGAACTCGATGACTTCCTGCGAGCCTAGGTCCTGAGGGAGGCCGCGAATTCCCGTGCTGCCAGATCAGGATGAGCGGGCGTGTTGAGACCGTCAGAAGTGCTGCAGTATGCTTATTGACGCACCCGGATTGTCGGGGACAGTAAAGGTTATGGGCGCACGAATGGAGTGTTGGGCTTAGGTGTCGTCCTTAATGGGCCGCCACTTTTTGTGCAGTCAAGATAGAAGTCTCAAGCGGTTTTCAGTAGGCTCCTTTTCCGAACAGGACCACGGGCAGCGTTTGGGCCAGGATCTCGATATCATACAGGAGTGTCTGGTTTTCAACATAGTACAGATCAAGTAGAACCATCTCGCGGAAACCGAGGTCCGAGCGGCCCGAGATTTGCCAGAGCCCTGTCATGCCAGGTTTCACTTGGGCCCGTCGGTGCACATACCCCTCAAGGTGATCTTCTTTGACGATGCTTCTGTAATCATTCACTGGTAACGGGCGTGGCCCCACAAGGCTCATTTCCCCTTTCAGTACATTGAAGAGCTGGGGAAATTCGTCAATGCTATATTTCCGGATGAACCGGCCGACACGCGTCACACGAGGATCATTCTTGATCTTAAACAGAGCACCGCAGGAGTCATTGCTCTGATTCAAGAAATCCCGTTCCACGTGCGCTCCCTTGCGCATGCTGCGGAATTTCATGAAATCAAACGACTTGCTTCCTGGCCCAAGCGACCTAAGCTGTCTGAAAAAGGCAGGTCCGGGTGATTCGAGCTTGATAGCGGCCGCCACTGCGAGGAAAAGCGGAGACAGGAGGATCAACGCCATCACTGATCCCACGATATCAAAGAACCGTTTCACTCCTCTCTTGAGACGGTCCATTCGTGCACGCTCAGGCACATAGACAGGAACGCCGGCTATGTCCCGGAGGCCCGCCTTCGTGAACAGTAGGTCGGCTTCCGGAGAAACAATCCGCATTGCGATGCGGTTTCGCACGCAGATCTCCTGAAGCTCGGAGAACGACCCGTCAAGCTGATAGGACGACGAGAAGATAATCTGGTCGATATTCTTGCTCTTAACCAGCCGTTTGACTTTGTGAACATCCAGATGGTCGAGCCCTTCTCTAGGATCGTGGCCTTCGGTGTACACGACACTGATCACATTGTAACCCAGCTCAGGGTGCTCGTCGACTCGTCTGAGCAACCGGTCAAAATCGGGATCCGAGCCGATGGCGATTGTGTTAGCGCGGCCAAACCCCGAATCTTTTAGCCGCCTCGTCCAGAAACGGGCGAGGGACCATACGAGAAGGTAAACCGAGGGAAAGGTGAAAAGGAATAGAATATAGAAGCTTGGCCTGAAGAAGAGAGTCCTTGCAGACAGGAAGACGATACTCAGGATGATGGGCGTGCCCACAACGATCGCGCGCATTGCGCGGTAGAGCTGGGCACGGAACGACGAGTAGGCAAGGGTCCGGTACACACCGAACATTGTAAAGGCGATCAAATAAACGGAGCTCGAAAGCGCAAACAGCCCCCCGATCGTCAACAGGAGGCGGTCAAGCCGAGACGTGTCAAGGTAGATACCACCGGCGATGAGGAAGCTCACAGCGTGTATGGCAATATCAAGACTAATGCCGAAGATGACGACAACAGTCCGCCACTGGCGCTGCAACAAGGACTTGAAAAAATCGGGGAGGCCCATTGAGAATTGGGGAAATGCGCTCTTGAACTTGAGAAGACTCTTATTCTAACGGGATGGTCTCGAAGGCCGTGCAGACTCTGGAGAGCCGATGAAGCGACGATTCCGAGGCTGACAGGTTGTTTTGTTATCCTTTCCGACTGATTCCTTCGGGGATTCAGCTAACCCTATTGTGGACTAGTTGCATTTCCAATGCGATGCTGAAAAAGTGCAACAAATAGGACCCTCATCTAAAGAATCAGGAAGACTAGGACGTATAAACCCTGACAATACCGGGCTGGGACGACATTGCTGAAGGTTTGATCAGGTACGACTTTGATCATGGAGGAATCATTTGCCAATACGGAGGAGAACAAAAGTCGTCTAAAGCTTGCATCAGATCGGACCCTTGGCTTTCGCGTCACAGAACGAGAAGACCCCATCCTCATTAGTGAAGAAGGGGTCTCGCCCTCGACCTTTCGCCAGCACAAATTCTTGCAACAAAGATAACGAACCTTGGAGAGAATATCAATTCAATTCATCCACAAACAGAGGTTGACTCACGATCGGATTAGCAGGAGACCATTGCAATCAATGACACTGACGTCTGAGAGAGCCCTGCTAATCCTTATGGAGTTCACCCCCTCCAAGCACAGGGTCTGCTGTCCATCGAATGGATGATTCTTAATATGCGCCTTTGCCAAACAGGACGGTAGGCACCGTCTGTGCCAGGATCTCGATATCGAACAGGAGTGTCTGGTTTTCGATATAGTAGAGATCCAGTAATACCATCTCGCGGAAACCGAGGTCCGAGCGCCCCGAGATTTGCCAGAGCCCAGTCATCCCGGGTTTCACTTGGGTCCGTCTGTCCACATACCCTTCAAGGTGATCTTCCCTAACGATACCCCTGTAATCATTGATTGGAAGCGGGCGAGGTCCCACAAGGCTCATCTCCCCTTTCAATACATTGTAGAGCTGGGGAATTTCGTCGATGCTATACTTCCGGATAAACCGGCCCACACGCGTCACGCGAGGATCATTCTTGATCTTGAATAAAGCGCCGCTGGAGTCATTGCTCCCATTCAAGAAATCCCGTTCCGAGTGTGCTCCCTTGCGCATGCTGCGGAACTTAAAGAACTTGAACGGCTTATCGTCAGGTCCGAGCGACCGTCGCTGCTTGAAGAACACGGGTCCCTGAGATTCGATCTTGATGGCTGCGGCGACGGCAACAAAAATGGGTGACAAGATAATCAGCGCGAAGATCGAGCCGGCGATATCGAACGCCCGCTTGATGATCTTCTTAAGAATTCTAAGGCGAACGCGCTCGGGGGTGAATATTGGCAGGCCGCCGATATCTCTGAGGCCGGCCTTCGTGAAGAGGAGGTCGGATTCGGGCGACACAATGCGCATTGCGATTTGATTGTCGCGGCAGATCTGTTCCAGTCTACGGAACGAGCCATTAAGTTGGTAAGACGAAGAGAAGACGATCTGGTCGATAGCGTTTTCGGTTAGGAGTCGCTCCACTTTCCGCACATCCTCATGATCCACTCCGGCTTTCGGAGTGGATTCGTTGGTGCGGAGCACGCTCACGACGTTATAGCCGAGCTCAGGGTGGTTTTCGACGCGTTTCAGCAACCGATCGAAGTCGGGGTCGGAGCCGATAGCAATCGTATTGGCGCGGCCGAATCGCGAATGGCGAAGCGTCTCTGAAGAGGTGCGGACGACGGACCAGACGCAGAGATAGACCGTCGGGAACGAGATCAGGAATAGAGCGAAGAACGACGGTCTGAACGAGAGATTTCGGGCGAAGAGAAAGACCACGCTGAGGATAATGGGTGTGCTCCAGATATACGCGCGTCCGGCGCAATGGACCTGTGAGCGGAGCGAAGAGTACCAGAGTGAGCGATAGACTCCGAATATTGTGAACGCGACCATATAGGCGACGCCAGAGAACGTGAACAGCGTTCCATAGGCATGCAGGAGGTTTTCAACGCGGTGGGTCTGGAGATAGATGCCGCCTGCGAGGAAGAAGCTCAGCGCAAGAATAAAGACATCGAGACCGATACCGAATAGCGCGACAACGGTTCGCCAGTGACGCTGCAGAAATGGTCTGGGGGAGTAAGGGAGGTCCGTATGCAGACTATGCACCTTCTCTGGTTTGAAAAGACAAGGAAGAAAAGAAAAAAGCTAGTTCGCGGAATTCTACGGGAAACGTAGAACTGACTGCCAGGAATCAAGAGCTCAAGAAATCAAGAGCCTCCGGACAACGAAGCCTATTGTTGCTGGACTCCAGTGCTAATATAGTAACAATGCGATCATTATATTGACAAAATCCGAATTCTATTCGTTGTCATGTTCGAATAGCAAGACTAGTGCCAGAAAAACTGGCGGGATTGGCGTCAAGTTGAGGTCCGAGAAAAGCTACAGACCACCACATGGCTATTATTATCCAACAACAACATGGTTGAGTGGTTTGAAATATCGCTAGACCAGAGATAGCGGACCTCTATGAGCGACGTCCGCTGCTTGCCCAAGTGCAGGGTATGAGGGCCCTTTCGTTCTTGATGCCAGCTCAGAAAAGTTCTTCCGGACTGAAGTGCGGAGTGGCCTCGGTAGAATTATGTCCTCTATGATAGACGTTTGACTCGTTGCCCTTGTCGCTTGCGAAGAGATCCTTACCGTGGTTGGCCTGGTGAACACACTTGCTGTCTCAATATGGGTCAGTCTCTTTGTTGAAGCTCCCCCGATTGGGTGGACACGGGGTTAAGCTTTTTGATTTGGTTGAGTTAATTGTTCTTGCATCTTTTCCCTTGGGGTGAGGTACCCAAGCGACGAGT
>PMBQ01000134.1 GCA_003152955.1 Candidatus Bathyarchaeota archaeon | reverse complement strand
CCATAGAAATGCACGAACCGAGAGCGCTAGATTTGGATCCACAAAATGAACACTTCTTAGCTACTGCGTGGTTGGAAATAAACCGCTTGATGGCGGGATCAGCGAAGCAACTGATACAAACAGGATCTTCCTTCATGGGCACCATAGGCTCCTCTGACTGAAAACCGCTAGCGTAGATTGACGTGGTTCTCAACATTGCGGAAGAACAGCATGGCAATGAGTAGACAGACAAAGAACAGGCGTCTTCCGGACAACAACTCCTTTCGGCTCAATTGATTACAGATCGTGGGGCGGCTGGCACTGCTCGTGGGCGGTAGATTGTCGTCCTTCTGCTCACCGGTCGCTACGCGAGTGTCTGCGTCTGAGCCGCGCCATATGAATCCCTTATTTCACTAGGGGAAGAACATCGTTCAGGAACCCCTCTGCCTTATCTCATTTGGATCTGTAGGCTACCTTCGGATGCCGGGACATTTGCTGAAGTTGTAGATTGCTTTCGACTAGCTCCTGACCGATTCTAAGGGCAACCGAATGATCGACATCTGGTAACCGCTGACTGTATGCTCCGATGGCGTATACGATTGGCTCTGTGCATACCGCCACGGCAGCATGATTTTGCAATTCAGCTGCGGCTTCTTCTCGCGTTAGGGAGTCTGCGGGGATTTGTGTGTCATATACGAGATCTACAGATGCACGTGTTTCGGGATTGTCGAACGTCACAAACTTCCCCCGAAACTTGTGATTCAGACGAGCGGTTGCGGCAAGACTAAGCTCGCTGTGAGGTATTTCGCCAAGCGAGGTAGAAAACTCCCAGACCTCTCCTAGTTTACGAATTGCCGTTGCTACATCGATTACGGAGCCCGTACCAGATTGTACTTCACCATAAGCAACGACGTACTCAGGCTCTCCCGATTTAGAATCCACTACCGTAAAGCCCTCGCCGAGTTGAGCTAAATCCTCCATACTCAAGATTGTTGGCTCGGGGCGCAAGACCAGGGTAAGTGCCAATGTCTCGAAGTTTTCGTCCGTGGATTTCACCGCTAGATATCTGCAAGCTGTCCTTTGAGCAAATTCGGCCCGTCTCGACCTGTAAGCGGTAAGGCGTTCCAGAATTCCTACCAACTCCTCGCTTACGCCTTGCACGGTCACACGTACACTCCCCGGTGTGATCGAGGCAATGCGAACCCTTCGAATGTCCGTTCCCAAAACGTCACGAAGAGCTTCCATAAAGTCATCTTCGCTGAACGAACTGATAGGTTGATCCAAAACGAACTCGATCATGACTGTGGTACGCAGGGCCTCTCGCGTCAGTGCAGGCAATTGGCGGGCATCGATGAAGCTGATCTCCGCAGCGTCCACTCCTTGTCGAACCAACAGCTGTGGCGTGTTCTCTTCCGCAATATTCATCAAGAGGAGGGCTGTCCGGCTTTGTTCAAAAGCTTGCTGGACAGAACTTCCAAAACCGATTGCCCGGTAGAAGGATGCCGTAAAGATCGCGGCTGCTTCTTGCCCTATGGCGCCGTCCATACCAATCGCACAGTCTATCACTTCCGTGATTGCCTTTGCCTGATCTGCGGAATAGCATGCGTCGAGAATTACCACCTTGATGCAATTGCGGAAGTTCGCTAACAGCGATCTGAGCGCCTCCGTCCCGATAGGCTGGGCTTGCCCCTTGCGACCAATGACCAGGATTTCCCCACCTCTGCTGCCATGGCCACTGAAATGCATTATGTGAGGCCGGTGTTCATTCAACGCTTGAAGCAAATCGTCGGGCCTGATGGCCCACACGGACACCAGGCTTAGGCATTCTCTGCACCGAGTGCCGCGGATTTTCTCTGTAATCGGGCGAATCTGCTCGTCTAGATCCAACTTGCGTGTGTTGGATGGGTTGGCTGCGAGGAACAAGGCCGTGACTTTACCTTGCGAGAGCATTGGATGCATCGGACGTCCTTTTCTTACCCCTCTATACCCTCTCTGGCATATCAGAGATTGCCAAAAACACAGAGGGGATGATCACAATCAATGCCATAGAACTCCCGTCTGTATATCAGTCCTACTCGCCTTTCTCGATCTTGATCTCCCGCCTTTCTACCTTGTTGTCATCAGCCGATTTCTTGCACGTACCCATGGTTGTTGGATCCGGTTGGATTGGCGGTGGTGAAGCTGGTCTGGAAGGGCCAGAGGGGGCTGGCTTGGGTTTCTTCTCTTCTGCGGGCATGGTTCCTCCTATAGTCTGGCGAGGTAGACAATGGCGACAAGGGCAAACGACACAGAAGCCATAAGCAACGCGTACAGGGAAAGGTTAAGCCTTGAAATCTTCCTGGCAATTGCCTTCTCGTTCAGTCTGTATGCTTCGACCAAGTTATCGAGTAACTGCTGCTTGCTCTTATCTTCAGGCCAACATAACCACTTTTCCCGAGTGGTCGTTGGGTTCAACACCTCTTTGAACTCACCAATCCGGTAACAATACAAGGCTAGGCCTAAAGAGACGATGGCCATCAAGAGTCCGGCGACAACAAGGGGAACGAAGATGTAACTGGCAAGTCCGACTGTAATATTGAGGGCGATATCGCGAATGTCTTTTAGGACAGCCAAGCTTGCCGTGATGATGAGTCCGTCAAACCCGGCCAAAATGCTGGCCTTCGTATCTATTCCATCAACGTAAGTGAGTTGACGAATCAGAAGATCTCTGGTTTCAGCATACAAGAAATTCAGACTGGGGTAGTCATCCATATCGCATCAACTCCGTCATGACAACCACACTGTAGGCGGCCGCGCAAAATGGGCGCGATCCGCGTG
>PMBQ01000446.1 GCA_003152955.1 Candidatus Bathyarchaeota archaeon | reverse complement strand
TGGTTGTCATATTGGTATACGTGTGGAGTGTATTGTTTTTGGAGTTGCTCTATTACTTTGTTTAGGTCGAGAGCCATGTACCGTATTTTGGTGGTTGACTATTTTCGACTTGCGTTCCGAATTAATGTTAACCATATGTTGTTACCCATGGCCCTTTTTGTGCGGTGCGAATGGGACGGGTAGCTCTAGTCTCTCTTGACAAGCTACCAAATCATTCCGTTACTCTTTTCGCTTAACAATTCTGTTTCTTGTGGGATTTTTCTCTTTGACCTTTGCTAACTATAGCCGCTTGTGCTGGTCTCCTTCCCGTTCACGCTCTTCCTCATTCTGCTCTAGTCTATCCTCATCCTTTTCCTCGTTGATCTGGTCAGCTCCTTCTCGTGCCAGCTCTTCCTCGTTGGACTCTTCACTCAATAGTATCGCCTCCGCCGCGTGCTTCTATCCTATTCATTGTTGCTCTACCATTGATGGTCTTTTCTTGGGTATTCTAGTCACGACGTCTTATGTCGACAAATCAAACTTCGGTCCAGCAGTGCGCTGATCATTACCTGACGTTAGGTCAGGCAATGATGAACAGGATTCTAGCGTTTGCGCTGATCTAGTGCTGAACCATAAGCTTGAGTTTCTGTTGGGAGCAGGTGTGAGTGCGCTATGTGTTTGAATTGCAGACGCCATGCTTTTTGCACAGTACCAGCCAGAGTATACCGGAGAAACATGAGCGCTTTACGCAGTGTGAGAAAGGTGTGGCGGAGCAGCCCAACCGTCGAAGGTGCGGGAGTGCAGCTGAAACGCGCATTCGGACATGAACAGGTGCCCGAACTGGACCCCTTCCTGCTGTTGGATGATTTTCATTCTGTGGATGAGCGCGACTACATCGCCGGCTTTCCTTGGCACCCGCACCGAGGTATCGAGACAATAACGTACATGCTTCATGGCAGAGTGGAGCATGGAGACAGTATGGGAAACGGAGGCATCATCCAATCCAACGAGGTTCAGTGGATGACAGCAGGCAGCGGAATCATTCACCAAGAAATGCCGAAAGGTCCTGGATTGCTTTGGGGATTCCAGCTGTGGGCGAACCTGCCCGCTTCGCACAAGATGATGGCCCCAAGGTACCGTGAGGTTAAGGCAAGCATGATCCCCGTAGCGACGCCTTCTGAGGGAGTAAATGTGAAGGTCATCTGTGGCAAGGTCGGTTCGGTTGAAGGCCCTGTGCGACACATCGTCATCGACCCAGAGTACTTGGACGTGACGCTGGCTCCTCACGCGCTCTTCTCACATGTCGTACAGGACGAGCACAATGTGTTTGCCTACGTCGCTGAAGGGTTGGGCAAATTCGACGAGACGGAGCAACACGCCATCAGCGCCGAGAGCATCGTACTTTATGGCAAAGGCGACGAGGTGAAAGTAGAGGCAGGAAACACAGGTGTCAGGTTTCTCCTTGTCTCTGGTAGGCCTCTTCGGGAACCAGTCGCGTGGTATGGACCCATCGTGATGAACACTGAAGAAGAGTTACAGATCGCCTTCGAGGAATACGAGAAGGGCACATTCATCAAGTCCGAGATGGTTTAGTACATCGGGCTTGGACAGAAGCAAGAGCGGGAGGCCTCTGATTTTCGTATATGGTACTATTGGTGCTTGCACCAGAAATTGAACTGGTTGTGTGGATAGCTTGGTGCGATTACCTGAAATTAAAGCGGCCAATTTTGTGTGCGCGTAGTACCACACANNGCAGAACATTTCTTTTGTTGTCACGTTGTGGGGCTGAGTTCTGTTTGGTTGTGTTGTCGTGTTGAGTTTAGTGGTGCGCACAGCGCATGTGTCAGACGAAATGTATGGTTGTTAGAACCTAGTTGGACCCATTTGATAATGTGAAGGATTATGATAATGAGTGAAGGTCGACTGTTTGCGGAAGGTTGGTTTTTGGAAAAGTGGGGGGTTGGGAGCGTATGTCTCCCAAGTTACTTTCAGTTCTATGCCTTAAAATTAGGCTGGTACGCGAGTAGTGTTTCACTTCTCCAGACCCCATCAGTATGGGATAGTTGTTCGACGGTAGATTTCATGAGTTGCTCGTAGTTCTGAGCCTTGGAACTCATGACGATGTCGTACTGACCTGGGAAACTATATGCGTCGTATATGGCGGGTAGGCTTTTCAGTTTGTTTAGAACTTCCGGTACTGGTTTGTTAACTGATAGGAGGCTGAATCCCCAAACGCCCTGCGCGTCAAATTTCTGACCGTTAACGAATCCATCGTTTGCAGTTATAGTATTGGTAGCGTTCACTCCGTGAATACTGCGTATTTTGTTGATTGTGTTGGTTACTTGTTCTGGGTTACTGTTCTTGATTCGCATGACTATATCGTATCGACCGGTCACTGGTGCGCTGAACTCTATTTCGCTGTACTTGCGTAGCTCCTCGACCACTTGTGGGACACGGTCACGCTGGACCTTGGCGAACACGTAAGTCGGGAACGTTTTGTTTGCTTGCATTAAATTCACCTACTAACTCCAAGTATTGTTAATAGCAGTAATACATGTATCACACTTATAACACTTGTTACCAAAAGATATATCTGTAACATTGCCTAATTCAAACATGAACCAACCATGAAAACCGGAAAACAAACCATATCCGAAGTCGTAGTGGATCTCCTAGCGCGAAATCATCCCGTTTACCAGCACATTCGGATGGGGCTCATCAACTACCACGCATTAGCTGCGAGAATCAAACCTACCGTGGACCGAATTACTGACAAGGACGTGAACGTTAACACGATTGTTGTGATCATCAAAAGGTTCTCGGACGCGCAGTCCAAGCTTGGGCTACCGCTCACAATGTCTGTACTGAGAAATTCAAAAATGACATTGAGTAGTGGAGTGGTCGACCTAACAATTACTCCCAAGAGAGAAGCGTTCATCACTGAATTGAAGAGACTCGTCGAATTATCTGCTGAGCTGAACGAACGCCCCCACATCTTCCCGCTCGTAAGCTCCATCAAGATCATAGCTGACGCAGCCGATTATGAGAAACTGAAAACGGCGCTGAAAAGTCGATTCACACTAAAACCTCGACTGAACACGTCGAAGATTACAATACACCTATCCGAGGAGGCTGAGAAGTCACCTGGAATCGCCGCGTACATAACTGACCTGCTCTATCGCAACGGAATAAACATCGTAGACGCATTCCTAGGATACGAAGAGATCATCCTAATCCTCGACGAGTCAGACGGGCCACGAGCATACACCATACTGGAAGAGGAGACCGGTAAGGGTCGCAAGTGAGCTTACTACTGTGCTATTCGGGAGATGCGGCTAGAACTCTTTAGCGGGTGAGTCAGGTGCTGCATGTATACCCCACGGCACCACGATCCAAATTCAGCTGCCCCCACCGTAGGTATCCGACACAAATCAGACAACCACAATGGCCGTGGAGGAGCGGCTTGAGGTTCTGTGCGCGCTATGGCAGTTGGTCGGTGGGGAATTTCTATCCCAATTGTGGCATGGATTTGAGGCGCTATCCTTGAGTACGCATAATGGAATGGGTTTGAGGCCATATTGTTCAAGCATCATCCACAGCCTACGACATGAGGGAAGAAAAGAAGTCCGAGGGTGCGCGTCCACCGCGGAGCCAGAACAATGGTTTCAAGCCACAACGCCCACACTATGTTTGATGTCTCTGCCTCAAATGGTGATCCTTTGATTCCTACCTTGGCCATGAGATTGACCACTCAACCAGTGGTCAGCAAACGAAATCCACATGCGCATCCACTGGATCTGGATATGCTGTACTTTACGCGCTCCATTCTGTCATTTCGTTGGTCTTACGATGGGAAACAGATTTACTTTGACACGAACATTACAGGCCGATTCAACATTTGGCGTGTTCCTGCCGTTGGCGGCTGGCCGGTCCAAATTACCGTTGCCGACGAGAGAACGTTGTTGGAGGATCCGTCGCCAGACGGGCGCTTCCTTCTCTACACGCAGGACATGGGCGGAGATGAGAAACCGAATCTTTTCCTCGCCGACCTTAGAAATGGAGACATCCGCAACATCACGAACACTGAAGGCGTGTGCTACAGGGATATGCGTTGGTCGCCCGATGGGAAAACACTTGTTTGTGCAGCAGAACGCGAAAGATCAGGGGCATACTCAGTATTCAATATCGAAACAGAAACGGCAGCAGTGACAAAGATTGTAGGAAATGGAGATGGAGAGTGCGCATCACTTCAATGGAGTAGAGATGGGTGCAAGCTTGCATTCACAAGAACCAGAAACTACCAACACGCGGGAGTGTGTGTCCTTGATTTGGAAACCAGAAAAGAAGAGGTTCTTGTTCCAATAGATGCAAAATCTACAAATTTCACGATGGGATGGACGCGAGACAACAAGAAAATTTATGTCACTTCCAATGCGAACGACCATGGTATAGACGCAGTTGCCCTGCTTGGGTTAGATCGGAGGGGATTTGAATGGTTGACCTTAGGCGCTTGGGACAGTTACTTTTGCGATTCATCATCGGCAGCGGATTGTTACGTCTATGTTCGTAATGAAGCGGGCAATCACCGGATATTTCTCAGCAATTTGAATGGTAACGAAAGCGAGATCCCGCTCCCAAGTGGGGTAGTCAAGATGGCTAGATTCTCTCCGGATGGCAAACAGGTCGGAATACTTCACGCGTCAGCCGACAGCCCGAACGAGGTTTGGGTTTACGATGTCAGCGCTCACACATTGAATCAGATTACTGATTCATTCGTTGGAAGACTTGATCACAATGACTTTGTGCGGCCACAGCTTGTTGTCTATCCGTCATTCGACATTACGCCAATAGCTTCGTTCCTATACTTGCCCGTTAACATTGAACGGGACGGCTCGCATCCCGCTATTGTCATTCCTCACGGCGGCCCTACGTGGCAACATATTAACGACTGGTTTCTCAGCATACAGTATTTCGTGAGTCATGGTTTCGTTGTTATTGCACCCAACTTCCGCGGATCAACTGGATTTGGGCGTGACTTCATGGAAGTCAACAGAGGAGACTGTGGTGGCGGAGACCTACGCGACTGCGTCGCTGCAGTTGATTTCCTGAAAGAGACGGGTTATGTCGATTCGCATCGGATCGCGTTCATGGGTGCATCTTATGGAGGTTATCTTACGCTCATGGCACTGACCAAGTTCCCTGACCTATGGGTAGCTGGAGCTGCATTGGCTCCATTTGCAAATTGGTTCACTGCCCATAAGAATGAGGATCCAGTTTTACAGGCCAATGATGAATGGCTTATGGGAAACCCAATGAAGGACGGTGAATTGTGGCGTGGCCGATCTCCGATTTTCTTTGCGGATCAAATCAGAGCACCCTTGTGTATGCTGGGCGGAGAGAACGATATCACTTGTCCAGCAGAGGAAATCCAACAGATGGCGGATGCGGTTCGACACACAGGTGGGTTAGTTGAGGTCAAGATCTACAAGAATGAAGGCCATGAGTTTGCACGCAGAGAAAACGAAATCGATGCTCAAAGAAGAGTTGCAGAGTTCTTACTGGAGCACGTGCGCAAGAAAAAACTCACTTAACCCCCGTCCTCAGGGTAATTCAGCTTACGACAAATAGCCCCACGCGAGCAATAGATCTGTATCCCTGTACCAACGTTCTCCAATATCTGTGCGATAAAACAGATTTGGTATGATTACGTTCCTAACCCGATTGTATGTCTCGCGCCTCGCGTCTTCTACTGTCTGTCCTGAACCGGTTACCACGAGCGCATAGCCTGAACTGCCAGCTAGCCGCCAATCTCCGTTGACAAGTTTCGCGTCACCGTGATGAATGCCGCTCGACATTACCTTCTTGAAGATGATGACAGCGTCTTCCGAATAGCGCCTGTATGCTGATGTGTCCGAAAATGGATAGGGGGGAACAGCAACGACGACGCCTAGCTGGAACCCTCGCTGAGTTCGCAAAGCAAATTGCTGCCTATTGGCCAAAGCGTACAGGAACTCGCCCCATTTGCTTGTGACACCCTCCATCTGAATGCTGATTGTTGGATAGCCGAATCGTGGCGTGATCTCTAGTGGATAGATGCCGCGAGAGTTGGCGATACAGTTAATGTCGAAGTAGCCGACAAAGCCCATTTCCGCCAAGATCGACTTGAACTTTACCAGTGTCTCTTCATAGAGACGTCCCTTTTCAGACCAAAACATGAGCGTCCCCATCTCGCCTGTGCTGGGGCCGATGTCCCCGCTGAACATCCGCTTATGTTCGAAGTTGATGCATGCTGGGAGGATGAAGTTTTCTCCGTTGAAGAACGCTCCAACGGCCACTTCAACACCAGATACGAATCGCTGTATCTGAAAACTCTTGATCTTAGTGCTCCAGACATTCTTGTATCTTTCGAGGACAGCAAGCACGTCAAGTCCATCTTCTTCCTGACCAATGAACGAAAGCACTTTGTCGTCTTGGGCTTTTCCGCTCGGTTTAACCACATATCGTCCTGGATTGTTCTTTACGAAGCCGATCGCATCATCGAAAGTGCTGAATTCCCAGGAGGGAATGGTTTGTAGACCTGCCCTCTTGAGCTGCTCGTGACCGAAATCACGATCAAGTTCCAATCGATCGCTTGCAACAGTCCCGCCCACTACTGCTTTTCCATCTTTGCGCAGACGCTCTGCGATTGCTCCAAACCCTATGTCATCGAAAATTATCACGTCTGCCCAATCCTTCAATGATTCCCAATCGTCAGTCTTCTCAACAAAACCATCAGAGACGTCTCTGTCTGCTTTGCTTCGAATGCAATACCGTACCTCATTCCCCTCATTCCTTACTGCATACGCTAGATCGCCGATCAAACCTACATCAGAAACGAAAAGGAATTTCTTCGATTGGGAGCGTTCATCCTGTTTACGTGATTCTTTTTGCTCAACAACGGAATTGCTAAGAGATATCTCGTTCGTCATGTCGCGCTAGTGGACACGCAGAAGCCTATAACTATGTCGACTTGAGAGCCCACGCTAGCTCATGTTACTGGAACATAATCCGGAGAAGCATCATTCGTAGCACAGATTCGGAAAATGGTCAGGCATTACGGCTGAACTATTCTATGATATGTTTCTGGCAAGATCTCAGGCTTCGCAATAGGGATCGATCGCGTCAGAGTGTTTGATTTGCCAATTGATCTTCTCGAGCTGAATCCCAGATTTGCTTCGCATCAATCATTCTATTCCTTTGACGATTCTTCGCTAGAAAACAGACTTGCGTGAGAACCAATTGGGTTCGAATGGGTTGCTCCGTCACACCTTTCGCTCACGTTGCGTGAAGCACGAATGTTTCGCCGGCGTACGCTCGTTAGCACTGGGCAAAAGGCCAAGGAAAGGCCATTAATGACGGAGCAAATGAGAATAAGGTAGGAGAATGCGGCGGAGGCGATAATATTGAGTGAAGAGGTCAACGAGGAAGAGGAAGAGCTGCGTGAGGAAGATCAGGAAGAAGATAAGCGCGACGTGGAAGATGAGGAAGATCAGAAACGAGAAGGC
>PMBQ01000266.1 GCA_003152955.1 Candidatus Bathyarchaeota archaeon | reverse complement strand
GAAACAAGAGATGGGAAGACGAAGGTTGACATCGATCTAGTGAAGGTACTCAAGAAGCACGGAAAGAGTCTTGAAGAAACCGAGCTTGTAAGGGGCATCGTGATTGACAAGGAAATTGCTCATCCACAGATGTCTAAACGGACCGAGAATGCAAAGATCGCGTTGCTCAACGCGAAGCTCGAGATCGAGAAGACCGAATTTGATGCAAAGATCAACATCAACAGCCCCGACCAGATGAAACTATTTCTCGACGAAGAGGAACGCATGCTGAAGGATATGGTAGGTAAAGTCGTCGAGAGCGGTGCGAATTTTGTCTTCTGCGAGAAGTCGATTGACGACATCGCGCTTCACTTCCTTTCTAAGAAAGGAATTGCTGCAATAAAGAATGTCAGTAGCGGTGACATGGAGAAGCTGGCGAAGGCTACTGGAGCCAAGATCGTCGCGAGCGTTAAGGAACTTCCCTCAGCCTCCTTGGGCGAAGCGAAGCTTATCGAAGAAATCAAGATCGGAGACGACAAACTGACCTACGTCAGAGAAGCCAAGAATCCAATGGCCGTGACAATTGTCATTCGGGGAGGAACGGAGCATGTGATCGACGAGGCCGAACGGTCGCTTCACGACGCGCTTTGCGTAGTGCGCGATGCCATCGAGGACGCTAGAATTGTGGGTGGCGCGGGTGCGCCCGAGGCGGAGACTGCTAAGCAGCTACGTGAGTACGCAGTCAAGGTTGGCGGTCGGGAGCAACTGGCCATCGAGGCTTTCGCGGATGCCATGGAAAGCATCCCATTGGCGCTGGCAGAGAATGCGGGAATGGATCCGATCGACGTTATGGTGGACCTCCGAGCCAAACATCAGGATCCGAACAACCGGTGGTATGGCGTCGACGTTTTCTCCGGTAAGGTTAGAGACACTCGCGCCCTCAACGTAGTGGAGCCACTCCGAGTCAAACTGCAGGTCGTGAAATGAGCAACCGAAGCAGCATCAATGATTCTGCGCATCGATGATGTAATAGCCTCAAAGGGCATGAAGGGCGGCCAAGGCGGACCACCAGGCCCACCCGGCGGCGGAATGCCTGGCGGCGACGACTACTAGAAACAACCCGCGCGCAAAATCCAAGCTGCCATTTTTTCTCTATTTTCCAGCCACGCGACCTAATTAGGCCGCCAACTATTCCCGTTGTTCAGGTAGGTCAACGGGCACTTGTCCTCGTCAGAGCCAGCGGTACTGGTGGCGTCTGCCGAGTTCACGTTGAAGAGTTCACCCGTAAGACGAACGCTGGAACAGCGGCTCATGGACGATCTAAGAGTTGCCTTGACTAGAAGTGGTCTTGAAGGTTTTACCGTAGAAAANNCGGCACGATTTTGCGCTAGGGTATTTGGCGTCGCATATGCAGCGCCCGCCGTCTACCTACCCGCTTCAATGGACATCGTAACCCAGACGATCGTGAAACTTGCCAAAGAAGCTCTGAAGCCAGGTCAATCTTTCGCCATCCGCGCCCATAGAGCAACAACGAGCCCTCTATCACGCCATGAAATTGAGGTCAACGGTGGCTCACAAGTTCTTCGTTCATTGGGACAAGATGGGGTCAAGGTGAATCTCAAGACTCCCGACGTCACAATCTTCGTAGATTTAGCGGGTGATTACGCGTACGTGTACCGTCAAAAGTTGCCTGGACCAGGGGGGCTGCCGTTGTCATCTCAGTGGAGAATGCTAGCTGTGCTCGATTCCGGGCCACTCTCGATTCTCGCGGCATATGCCATGATGCGCAGAGGTTGCCTCGTGGAATTACTGATCCCAATCTCAGAAACAATTCCTCCCTTCGCCAAAGATCAACAGCTCCGTCTAGCACAGATACTGCGGGAATTTGTCACGCGCTCACCTTACAGAGCTTTCACGTTCGCATTCGAAAGCCTGCTCGACAAAATTTCAACGAGTCATCCGGAGTATGCCGCTGCAAAACGTTTTACACGCTTGGCTAGCATGAAGTTGGCCGCAGAAAAGAGGTTCAAGGGCTTAGTGTTTTCGGATGTCGCTGGAGAGCTAGCCATACTTCACACGGAATTCGTCGAAACCACTAGACCGATTCCGCCAGTATTCCACCCTCTCATCGGATTGAGCAAAGAAGACCTGCTTGGAATGTGCCGAGAAATCGGTGTTCCTGAGGAGGAATTGCTCTCTCAGATCGCACTTGAGCGCCACGGTGCAAAATCTCTGAAGCTTGATTTAGCCAAAGCGCCAATTGATACGGATTTCGAGCAGATCTCGCTTTAGGCAGTTTTGACAAGGCCAGATATTGCTTCGCAAGCCGCACTAATGCCATGCAACGATCCTGCCGTTTTCATGATCTCAACTGAATGAGCATGGCGCTGTCTGTTTTTCAGAAGTTCATGAATCGCCAATTTCAGCGTTTGATGCGTCAACCTGTTTTGGTCTAACGTTTGCGCCACTCGAAGTGAGACGGCTCTATGCGCATTTCCATATTGTTCTGTATGGTCAGGGATGGGGACAAGGATCATCGGTTTGCCGTAAACGAGGGACTTCATGATGGTTCCGTGGCCCGCTCTGCTAATGATAAGGTCGCTCGCTTTGATGAAATCGTCTTGATTCTCGATCCAATCATATACCGTTACGCCTTGAGATCGACGCGGTTTTCTTCCACCCTTAGGATTACCGCGAGAGAGCACTACGTTGTAGTCTTTCGAAAAGTTGTGCAAAGAATCAAACAATAGGCTGGCGAGGATTTTTCGCTCGACTTTCGGGCCGCTAACCGCGGCGTAAATGAGGGGCCGCGTCCCTGAGAATCCTAGACGACGCTTCATTTGGCCTTGATTATGAGAGGTTTGGCGATTGCTGTTCACGATGGGGCCGATAAGTTTCACTTTGCCACTGTATCTTTTCGGGATTGCTAGGTTACCGACCGAGATAGTATAGGGAGATGGAAAATCGGGGATTAGGATGAGTTGGCTTCGGCCCCAGACGAGCGCTATCGCTGTACGGACAAAGCGCCACCCTAGGTTTGCTATCCAGAAGAAAAAGCGGTCAAACAGTGACATCGGTNNAGAAAAAGCGGTCAAACAGTGACAGCGGTCGGCCTGTAGGGCGTCTGATGATCTCGATGCTAAATTGATTCAGCATCAGAGCGACCGGAATCCGCATCAGTCTTGCCGCGACGAGTGAAGACACACGTGAATCGGAGAACACCACATCAGGCCTGAAGTTCTTCATGAACTTGATCTCAAGGGTCACTTGCCGAAGAAGGGTTCTGATTCCTAATGAGAACCCGCTAGTGGCAGCTGTCCTTTTGAAATCAATTGTGCCATCGCTGGTTACCTTGAAATTGATCGGTACCGCTTCGAAGGTCGGCAGATGATTATGCTTGGCGAAGTCTAAACCGTCAAGGTAGGTCGAATATGCAACTTGATTTCCTTGCCGTTTGAGCTCTTCGGCAATTGGGACCGAACGTGTTATGTGGCCTAATCCTATCCCACAAGGAGCGACGTAGACGTGCAACTTCATGCTTCACCGATAGGCCTTCTCCTGACGTCGCCTTGGGGCTTGGTTTCTCCGAAGATTTCGCCCTCGAAGACTTTCACTTCAACCTCTTTCAGGAGCCAAGAATCAGGTGGGAGCCCCGCTTTGAGGCAGCAGTTCATCAGGAACTCTGAAGCGTCCCATTTCCATTCCAACGCCACTTGCGGCAAGAGTAAACCCGACGTGCCCATGCCTTCGACTACAAGCCCATGACGACCAACCTGAACTAGGGTCGGAAGAGCCTTGCGATCATCTGTTTTCAAAGTACGGGGCGGTGTCAGCACCGTGACCTCGACAGCCACGGAATCCATGAACTCTCGCATTGACAGCGGTGGGAATCTTGGGTCTTCTGTGGCAGCGTAGACGGCGGCTTGGATGACGGCGTTTACAAGGGGTTGATCTGGGTACGGAAATCCAATACAGCCACGGAGCTCACGAATAGGCTTGATTGAGTTGAGAGTAACGAACGCTCCCGATTTTCTCAGAAGCTCTTCAGAGATTCCTGACGGGGGTTTGATGATTTGGTGTTTTTCGATGTAGCTCGTGATCGCTTGCCGTGCCAGAAGGACCAGTTGAACGCCGTTTTCGAGGCTTAGGTGTTTGCTTTCCGTATTCTCGCGTTCTGGTGCTTTTCTTGTTGTCAAGAATGTTCCTCGCTGTCTCAAGAGTTTGCTCTATTTTCTTCCAGTGACTCCCTTGCCAGTATACCTTGCCGCATTCAGGATTGTTGCAGACCCAAAAAGTCTGATGCACTTTAAAGGTTGCTGGGGGCACAGCGTCCTCAACTTCATCTCTGGGAGCCTCTCTGAGAGATGACCCGCAGACAGGGCAGCGCGAAACGGTCGTGTCAATGCGGAGATTCAACTTGTAACGGTCTGCAAGGGCAGCCAATCTCTCACTTTCCGTTCGACCTTCAACGAGAAAGGACTCTATTCCGCGGCTTGCAGCGGTACGGTACAATTCTTGGTCTGAAGTGAGTAAAGTGAGCGAGTCACGTTTCGCGAGTGATAGCAGTTTGCTGTCTTCGTAATTGTTCAGATAGGTTGCTTCATATCCAATCATGCGAAGCCATCGAGTGAGTTTGCCTAGCATTCCATCCAAGAGAAAGTGCATCAAACACCGCTCGTGGTGACTGTTCCAGCGGGGGGTCCCACGATTGTACCATTCTCAACGACTAGTGTGCCGTTAACTATGGTGTAGGCGACCCTCCCGATACAAGATACGCCTTTGAAAGGGGAATACTTGGCCTTGCTCAGAAACGCCTCTGGTCTGATCTTGACTCTAGCTTTCTGATCCACGAGGACAATGTCAGCATCGAACCCTTCAGCGAGAATCCCTTTGTTTTTGAGCTCAAAGATCTTAGCGGGGAGAGTAGCTGTGGCTTCTATGAGCCTTCGCAATGACAATCTGCCGCGGGAAACTTGAGTGAACAGGACCGGCAACGAAGTTTCCAGTCCCGGAACTCCCGACGCAGCCTTCCAAGCATTCGTTGAAGTCTTCTCCTCCAGAGTATGCGGGGCATGGTCGCTTGCGAGAATATCCACTTTACCTATGCAGAAAAGCCGCCATAGTTCTCGCCTGTAAGGCTCGCTGCGGATCGGCGGGACACAAATCGCCAGAGTGTTCTGCTTTTTGAATATGGATTGATTCAGAAGGAGATGGTGAGCGGTGGCTTCGCAGGTCGTATGCGGCGTTTTCTTGACCAGTCCAACTGCATCTGGNNATTGCAGCTCCATCTTCTGCGTGCACTGTCACGAGCACATTACAGACTTTCGCGGCTTGAAGAGCACGTAGGAGTGTTTTGTCATCGCTCGAATCGAAGGTCTCGAGAGCTTTGTTCAGGTAAAGTTTGAAGGCAACCGCACCTGAGCTTCTCATATCTCTAAGCTCGGTTGCGTTGTCTACCAACGCCGCTTGGAACCCGACGTTCGCGAACAATCGTCCGTGAGCATGCGCGATCTTCTCCAGTAAGGCCTTGTTGTTGATCGTGGGGGGTCGCGTATTGGGCATGTCCAGTACAGTCGTGAATCCGCCAACGGCGGCAGCTTGAG
>PMBQ01000374.1 GCA_003152955.1 Candidatus Bathyarchaeota archaeon | reverse complement strand
CGGTATCTGCTTCTTAGAGCTCAAGCGTTTCCCTGGTCGAGTGTTTCTTCTGAATTGGAAATTCATAGCCTCTCGCGTGATCGTAGTGGGCGTGTGAGATGAACAGGTCCATTACTTCCAGATCGCTGTCCAAAGGATCGAAAAGCATCCTTGTCTCTTCGTAGCGAACTGCGATCCCGTTTGACCATCGGACCAGAGGTTTCAGTTCAGAGACCCATCTAAGTAATGTCGGCCTGATTGAAAACGGAAACGGTGCAGGATTACGTAAGTAGTCTAGAATTGCAGCTATTCTTTGGCNNCTTTCTGCTCATCCAGATAGCCTAATGCGTCCATGGCAGCCCTGCAGCCTTCACCCGCGGCGGTGGCAGCCTGACGATATTTGTAATCATGTAAGTCTCCAGCTACGAAGACGCCTTCGACACTGGTTTGGCTTCCGCTTCTCGAAACGACGTAACCTCTCTCGTCGAGTTCGATTTGTCCCCCGAATGCGTTTGTGTTGGGTTGGTATCCGATGGCAATGAATACGCCATCGCAGGGAAGCATAGAGACTTCATCAGTCTTCACGTTTCGGAGCCTGACACCTTCCACTTTCCCCTCTCCCGTTATTTCCTCGACAACTGAATTCCAAATGAACTTGATCTTCTGATTTTTCATTGCTCTGCTCTGCATGATCTTGCTAGCTCGAAGTGTGTCGCGCCTGTGCACTATGGCTACTTGCGTTGCATACTTTGTTAAGAAGAGAGCTTCCTCGAGCGCGGTGTCTCCTCCCCCAACAACCACAACGCGCCTTTCTCTGAAGAAGTACCCGTCGCACGTTGCACAGCTCGAAACGCCACGCCCTCGCAGTTTTTCCTCAGAGGGCAAGCCCAGCCATTTCGCGGATGACCCGGTGGCCACGATCACGGCTTTGGCTGTGTGTACTTTTCCGTCCGCTACGAGTTTGAAGGGTCGGTGTTCAAAATCGACCGAGTCAACATCTTCGTCAATTATTTCAGCGCCAAATCGCTCTGCTTGCTTTCGCATTTCTTGCATTAGGTCTGGTCCTTGTATGCCGTTTGAGAATCCTGGAAAGTTCTCGACGTCGCTGGTGAGCATTAACTGGCCGCCTGAAATCCTGCCCGCGAGAACAAGTGTTTTGACCAGGGCTCGGCCCGCGTAAATTGCGGCCGTCAAACCTGCTGGTCCAGAGCCGATGATAGCAATATCGTAGTTATCCATTTGCGTCCTAAGCTCCGACTCTCCAATCAATAATAAGTTCCACCCTTAAACCATCGAAAAGCAAAGATCTGTTTCTAATCTCAAAGTCTGTGACTCACGATTCCTTGTAGTACTTACCTTGCTTTATGAGTCGAGCAGGTTTTCCGATGAATATGACAATAGTATTGGAGAGTTTGTTGAAGAATCGCTGCCTATTCTGCCTGGAGGATCGGTAGATCCATCCGATTAGAAGATCGAGAGGGAGTAGGAGAGATTTCCCCAGACTCTGAACTGCGGAAGCCCTCAAACTGACGCCTTCGCCATTAGAATCAACCAAGCGCAAGTTGACCAATAACTGTCCAACGGATCTGCCGAAATACCACTCAGAAAACGTCCAGTAAAGGAAGAACACGAGGACGGAGATGGGTGACCATATGGAAATGTCGACCCCCGGCAGACGAGGCAGGAGCTGTGATGGAACTAGAGTGGTCTCTAACTGTTCGAGGTTGAAGTACGCCAGAAGCACGTTAATGATCACGTAGTCCACAAACCACGCGATAAAGCGCCGGCCCCAGTTCGCCAGCACTATCTTCCCGGACTTGGACTTTGCGCGCTTCACGTTGAATCATCATTCGTCCGAGAGTCTGAACGTTAGGTTTCGGTGTGGCTTATTTTCGAGTGCGACGCGGGCGGCCACCCATGACCATGGCCATGACGGCTTTCTGCACGTGTAGTCGGTTCTCGGCTTGCTCGAAGTAAAGTGAGTACTTCTCGTTGTCGATCACTTCGTCTGTGACCTCTTGTCCGCGATCGGCTGGCCCGCAGTGCAGGTATTTGCCACTGTTCGTCAAGTCCATCAGTTCCTGTGTGCAGATCCAGTCCTTGAATTTGTCCTGATATTCCGTGGCACCGGCCTTGTTCAACGAGGCGCTGTGGGGTGGAAAGTAGTTCTTTGGAGACCATGCCTTCGGATAGACAATGTCGGCCCCATCGAAGGCCGCTTTCATGTCGTTTGCGACAGTGAATTCTCCACCGTACCTATCCGCGTTCGCCTTCGCAGCATTCAGCACAATGTCCTCCAGCTCGAAACCGGGTGGATGTGCGAGGACTACGTTCATCCCTAGCTGTGTTCCGATCAGGACTTCACTTTGTGGGACGGCGAGAGGTTTGAGGCCTCCCGAGTATGCGTAGGATACAACTAGTTTCTTGCCTTGCAGTTTTGGAATCGCGTTTCTCATTGCCTGTGCATCAGCTAGGGCTTGGAATGGGTGGTACATGTCGTCTTCCATATTCAAGACTGGAATGGTCGCGTGCTTAGCGAACTCTCTAACAACCTTATGCCCACGTCCGATGTTCCATTTCGCAGCGTCGCCGTATATTCTGATCGCGATAGCGTCCCCATACCTGCTGAGGACTCTGGCCACATCGGAGATGGCTTCGGTTTGATAGGCGATCATGTCTTCAGGGAGAGCGGGAGTGTAGACATCCTGTGGGCTCAGGAAGTGCGCGTGTCCGCCCAGTTGATACATGCCGGCCTCAAAGGAATTCCTCGTTCTTAACGACCGGTTGTAGAACATCATGAAGAGGGTTTGCCCCGGCAAGTAGTGGTGCGGTTTGCGTGAACGGAACATTTTCCTCAGAACATCTGCAGCATCAAGCACCTTCTTGATTTCGCCTTGCGAGAAGTCATTCGTATCAAGGAAATCCTTTCCATTCCAAATACCAACAAAAGAAGCCAACATCATCGCCTCGATGAGGGCCGAGAACGACCGCGATTTGAATTAAGCTTTTGGCACGATAACATGCGTTCCAGTCTTTCCGTCGAGTGCTTCTGTCAAGCTTCCGAGATTTGAGATTATGGCACGTTCGCCACCGCTTTCGACGAACCTTATGGCAGCCTGCACTTTTGGTGCCATGCTTCCTTCTTTGAACTGGCCTTCTAGTAGGTAATTGTTCAGCCGACCAGAAGTTATCTCCTTGATCAGCTCTTGCTGCGGAGTTCCATAATTGACGTATACGCCTGCGACATCTGTCAGAATGATGAGAAGGTTCGCTCCGATCAGTGTCGCGAGTCGTTGGGCTGCTAGGTCTTTGTCAATCACAGCTTCGACACCCGCGGCCTGAGCGTTCTCTTCAATTATTGGAATCCCACCACCGCCGCAGGCTACGACTATGAATCCCGAGTCCACGAGCGCTCTTATTGCCAATCGCTCAGCGATTATCTTCGGATCGGGCGATGGAACCATGCGCCTGTACCCTCGACCAGCATCTTCCCTAATCACCAAATCGGGCCTTTGCTGCAATACCTTGACTGATTCTTCTTTCGAGTAGAATGGCCCGATCGGTTTGGTTGGGTGTTGGAATGCTGAATCGTGTTTGTCGACGATTACCCTAGTTATGATCGTCACAACGTACTTGTCGATTCCACGCGTCTTCAGCTCATTTCTAAGTGCTTGTTGAATCATGTATCCGATGAATCCCTGCGTCTCTGCACCACACGCGTCCAGAGGGAACGGTGGGACGATACTCTTAGCGGCCTCGTGTCTGAGAAGAGTTGCACCAACCTGTGGACCGTTGCCATGAGTCAGCACTATCTTGTAACCGCGGACAACCAGATCAGCGATCTTGCTCACGGTTGTTTTCACATTCTCGTATTGCTCATCGAACGACCCCTTCTGGCCCCGTTTGAGGACAGCGTTTCCACCGAGAGCGATTACGATGATTTTCTCGACCAACCAGAAACATCCCGCAATAATACAGATGCACGGCCATGGAATTGAATGCGTGGAGTTTCATAATGATTCCCATTGGGGAAACCATAATTAGCGCACTCAATTGTCCAACGATGAGGAACCGGAGTCTTAGCGAATGCCGAAGGTAGACTTGGCGGGTAAGGACCTGATCACTACCCAAGATTGGTCTATTGAAGAACTGGAGGCCACGCTCAAGCTTGCACGAGAACTCAAAATAAAATATAAACGCGGCCGAATTGCCCCCACCTTACGAAATAAGACGTTCTTCATGCTGTTCTACGCCCCTTCAACCAGAACTAGGGCGGCCTTCGAGGCCGGCATGACTTACCTCGGTGGACACGCACAGTACATCGACGTTTCCACAACACGTCTTGGCGCGGGAGAGGCAGTGAAGGATGTGGCCAAGATGTACGAAAAATACGGGCACGGGCTTGGCATTAGAATTCTTGATTCAGCCATCGATTATGTCTACGGTGCAGGTGTGTCTGTTGTCCGGGAATACGCGAAATATTCTGAGATTCCGGTCATAAACATGGCCTGCTGCACTTACCACCCGACCCAGGGGCTGGCGGATCTCATGACCGTTCAAGAAAAACTCGGGAAGGTCAAAAGCAAGAAGTACGTGATCATGTGGGGCTACTCCAAAGGCTTCCGAGGCCGATGCAGCATACAGGAAGAAGCGTTGATCATGTCACGATTTGGAATGGACGTAACCCTAGCCCACCCACCAGGATTCGAAATAGACCCGAAGATCGTTGCGACATCCAAGGCTAACGCAGAAGCTGCAGGCGGCGAATTTCATGTTTCAAATAATCTCAACGCAGCAATCGAAGGCGCCCACGTTGTATTCCCTCGCAACTGGGCATCAAACAGTCTGCTAGAGGTGGGCGCGAGCAGATTTGGGAAGGAAAGGGAGCAGGAGTTGCACGAGAGATACCGCAATTGGACACTGACTCAGCAGTCACTGGATATGATGAATAAGAAAGCAATCGTAACACATGTGCTGCCAGTCCTTCGAGGTGAAGAAGCAACCGACGAGGTTCTGGACGGCCCCCACTCGGCCATATATCCCCAGGCTGAAAACGGAATGTACACCAAAATGGCAGTACTAGCCAAGACGATGACCAGCAGAGAATAGTAATCGAACCTTCCAGTCTCACCAGCACAAAGCCTCCAAAGCGGGAGTTCAATTCTCGTTGCCCGCACCAAGTGACCCACAACAACCATACTATCTCTCTCCCAACCCCCTCCTCTCTCCCACACGTAGACAAAATCATGAAATCACGAAATATCACGAAATTACACACGAAATCGAGGAATGACGGTTTCAAATTCCAGTGCTCGCACCGTTGATACTACACACACCGATGGTGATTGTCACATGCGTAGCAGCTGACCGAATGAGGCTTGTACTACCTAACTATCTTAAGTGGCGCTTTTCTTATGTTATGTGGTGCGCGGCTCAATGGTTCGGCTGTCTTCGGTTGAAGTCGCAAACTATCGTCCCTTTCGAGACATGACGAGAATCACATTTGGTGGCGGTATGAACATTCTCGTAGGGGAGAACAACGTTGGAAAATCGTCAGTTTTCAGAGCGATAGACACCTCAGTTACTGATAGCCAGTTCAGCCAGTTTGATCCGCACGACAAGACTCGCCCAGCCGGTTTGTTGGTCAGGTTGAATCTTCTGCTGAACGATGCAGAACTTGAGACAGTCACCCAAAAGCTCCTGGGCGGACTGATTGAAACGACCAAACTGCCCTCGGAGCTAAACGCGGTGACCGTGTCGAAATCAGAATCTTCTCATTCGATAAGGTTCGGCGCGTTGAACTTCTTTTGGGGGAAGAATATTGGATCCTATGGATTCTTCTCATCTCAGGTTCCAGATGACTTCCAGCATTTTCCCTCTCTCGGCAGAGTGGCAGTGACGCAAGGGGCACAAGCTCTTCGGAAGGCTCTGAATGAGCCACCTAGCACATGGACAAACAGCTTCTCTGCCGAGGAGGCAAAGGGAATCGCTGATGTTAACGCTGTCGGGTGGAAATTTGATTGTGATGTCTGCGAGATTTTTCGGACTCACGTCTTATCGGCGATCAAGAACTTCTCCGAAATCAGACTCCGCCCTGAGGGCAGAGGCGACCAAGGCGGTAGACCTGGATCCG
>PMBQ01000175.1 GCA_003152955.1 Candidatus Bathyarchaeota archaeon | reverse complement strand
GTAGAAACTTACTCGAAGGCAGTGGAGGAAGCGAAACGAGATGGCGGTCACTTTATCCACGGCGGCAACGTGTTGAGTAGCCCGGATTTTGAATATGGGTACTTTGTTGAACCAGCCATCGTCGACGGTCTACCTGTCAAACACAGACTCTTCAGAGATGAGTTGTTCGTCCCATTCCTCACAGTAGCAAGTGTTCAGTCATTTGAAGAGGCGATGGCGCTTGCGAACGACTCGGAATATGGGCTCTGTGCAGGCATTTACACGAAGAACAGGATGGAAATGCAAACGTTCTTCGATCACATCGAAGCAGGCGTTACTTACTCAAACCGACGATCAGGCGCAACCACAGGAGCATGGCCGGGTGTCAACTCATTCGGTGGATGGAAAGGTAGCGGCTCCACAGGGAAGAGTGGACTTGGACCATACTACGTGCAACAGTTCATGCGAGAACAATCGCGCTGGATAGTGAACTTATGAGATCAGAGACTTGCATCCTCTAATCCGTTCCTGACCTTCGATCAGGTTGATCGTGTTAGGTGTTAGCTTCCAACATTCGAATTTCTGCAAGCCTTTACAGTGAACCGTTACCGCCGCGGTGTGGACCACCAATAGGGTAGCTGTGCTGTGCGATGGTGTTGTGATCCTTACATCATGCCTGGCGGCATTCCGCCCATTCCGCCTGGCATGCCGCCCATGCCTCCCGGCATCCCGCCTCCGGGTGGGCCACTATCTCTTGTTCCCTTCGACGACACTACGTCATCTATTCTGAGCAGCATGCTTGCGGCTTCTGTTGCGGACTTGATAACTTGCTGCTTAACTCTCAGAGGTTCGATGATGTTCTCCGCTAGCATATCCACGATTTTTCCTGTTTTCACTTGGACGCCGAACCACTTGTTACCCGGTACAGCGTGTTTGGAGCGAATCTCAACCATAATGTCGATTGGGTCCAGGCCTGCATTCTCAGCTATTGTTAGCGGGATTGTCTCTAATGCTTCTGCATAAGCTTCAATCGCGAGCTGCTCGCGACCTCCCACTTTCACGGCATACTCGCGCAGTTGCTTGGCCGTTTCGGCTTCGGGGGCGCCTCCTCCAGCGACCACTTTGCGATCTTCGACAGCGTTTCTTACAACGCAAAGCGCGTCGTGAAATGATCGCTCGGCTTCGTCGATAACATGGTCGGACCCACCTCTAATCATCACTGTGACAGCTCTAGGGTCCTTGCAGTCGCGGACGTAAACCAGTTTGTCGTCTCCAATCTTCACCTCTTCTACGAGCTTTGCTTCACCCAGCGCATCCGCCGCAACGTCCTTCGTGCTCGCCAGTATCGTCCCGCCTGTGGCCTTAGCGAGTTTCTCCATGTCGCCGCTGCTCACGTTTTTGATGGCCATTATGTTCTTCTTTGCGAGGAAGTGCAGCGCTAGGTCGTCAATTCCCTTTTCGCAGAATATGACATTCGCTCCGCTTTTCTCGACCCTGTCGGTCATTTCGCGAAGCATCATCTCTTCTTCATCCAGGAACTGTTTCATTTGATCGGGTGAGTTGATGTTAATTTTCGCATCAAACTCAGTTTTCTCAATCTCCAGTTTAGCGTTAAGCAGAGCGATTCTTGCGTTCTTGACCTGTTTTGGCATTTGAGGATGCGAAACCTCCTTGTCGACAACGATCCCTCTTACGAGTTCGCTCTGTTCCAAGCTTTCGCCCTTCTTTTTCACAACCTTCACCCTGTCGATATCCGCAACAGTCTTCCCATCTTTTTCTTCCATTACCTGCATTACGGCTTTCGTCGCAAGGGTTGCGAAGTGCTCTTTGGATTCTGACAGAGACTTGGTTCCCATAGACGTCATGGCTACGAGTTTGAGCATCTTCTCATCGTTGGGTTGAATGTCAATAGCGAGATCTTGGAGAATCTCCAAAGCCTTCTCTGAGGCCTTCTTGTACCCCTCAACAATCACAGTCGGGTGTACCTCTTGATCCAAAAGCTTCTCTGCTTTAGTGAGAAGCTCACCTGCGAGGACAACTGCGGTGGTTGTCCCGTCGCCAACCTCATTATCTTGGCTTTTTGCGACTTCAACAAGCATCTTAGCGGCGGGATGTTGAACATCCAGCTCTTTCATTATTGTGGCCCCGTCATTTGTGATGACCACATCACCCATGCCAGAGACCAGCATCTTATCCATCCCTTGGGGACCAAGGGTGGTGCGAATGGTCTCGGTGACAATTTTGGCGGCTAGAATGTTGTTTCGCTGTGCGTCACGGCCGCGTGTCCTACTTGCGCCTTCTTTCAGAATTAGAATTGGAACTGTAGCTTCAGACATTTCTCGTAGACTCCGTCGTGAGCATAGAGCTGGTGATAGATAAATTTGTGTTCCCGAGGTTGTCATGAGACTAAGCTTGAATGAGTTGAGGAAGACGGGTCATCAAGCGAAAGTCACGCGTTTTGATTAGTGGTTGATGTCGCCGGAAAGACTTTAACCGCGGTACCTGTCGTTTTGCTCCGTTTTCGAATCAGCGAGGTGCAGAAGAATGGAGAGCAAGGACGAGACGAAAGAGAGAAGCAGAAAGCCTAGAGTTCAAAGCGTTATGCTTCTGCTGATAGTCGTCATCTCGATTGTTTTGGCAGGATGGGCTCTAGCGGTTGTTAGCACGAGTTTTCAGATTCCTACAGGGGATTTCGTCGCACTGCCCAATACGCTTCTCTCGACTCAAGGGAACAAGGTAGTTTTCGTTTCTGTTACCGGCGTTTCTCAAAAGGGTCTAGCGGTTGGGGTCAAGGGATACCTGATGACTTCCACGGGCGCGCCTGTGGCAGGAGTCAAGGTCTACATGACCTACTACCTTCAAGGTGCCTATCGAACGCAGATTGTCACCACCGGCCAGGACGGATACTTTGAAGCTCACTTTCCGATGAATTGGACAGGATGGCTTCCAGTTACTTTGACCTATTTTGGAGACGGCCAACATCAAGGGATAGCTCATGTGGCCAGCGTCTCTGGAGAAGGCCCGTACTGACCGGCGGACACCTCCTAGCGAGTGTGGCGACTCGAGACATTTGCCAAAGGCCGTGGTCTTCTTCGGTTCACTGGTTGAACTCAACTCTACAGCTGTGAAATGTGAACTCTGTCCGCGGCTCAGAAACTATTCTCTCCGGGTTTCAAAGAGAAAACGAAGACAATTCATGGATTGGACGTATTGGGGAAAACCACTTCCAGGATTTGGCGATCCCCAAGGTCGAATTATGATCCTTGGCCTTGCCCCCGCCGCCCATGGCGGAAATCGCACAGGCCGAATGTTCACCGGCGACGGATCAGCACAATTCCTGATGGCTGCACTACATCGGTTCGACTTCGCAAATAAGCCGACATCAGAGAGCGTAAGCGACGGGCTTCAACTGAAGGACACCTACATGACTGCCATTGTGAGATGTGCTCCACCCAAAAACAAGCCAAAACCCAACGAAATCATGAACTGCAGACGCTATTGGACTCAGGAAACCCGACTCTTGCCCAACGTGCGAGTTGTGTTGGCTCTGGGGCAAATTGCATTTGATACGTACGTCAGATTTCTCAAAGAGCTGGGCCTCGAAAGTAAGGATTTGAAATTCTGGCATGGGGCATTTTACGAGTTGCCAAAACCCCATCCAGCCCTTTGCGCGTCCTACCACCCGAGCCGTCAGAACACGCAAACTGGGAAGCTAACTATGAAGATGTTTGATGGAGTGTTCCAAAAGATCAGTACGTTCCTAGCTGCGGAGCATTCAAATGCACAATGAACAACATCACTACTAATACGTGGAGTGACGCATAGTGAAACAACCTTCCAATCAACCGAGCACCGTCTTCTGTAGCAGGTGCGGAATGGCCAACCCAGCGACCAAC
>PMBQ01000044.1 GCA_003152955.1 Candidatus Bathyarchaeota archaeon | reverse complement strand
TCGGGCCAACCTCGCGGATCCAGCTCAACGTGTCCACATATTGTCCCGCGCGTAGGTTTGTCAACCTTGAAGAACGTATCATAATGGTCAGCTAGAAACTTCTTTGCAGCTTCGACATCTATTGTCCCGCTCCTGGTCTCCATCAATTGCCCCCATCGACTGTAGCGCGTTGCTGAAGAGCTTGAGGCGTCGCTGTAGTCGACCCAGGTTTCGCTTTGGACTTTAGGATCATACGCCGTGTTGCAGCCGACAAAGAAACCGTCTTTCGTTCGCTGGGCAGCGTGACTGAAGGTACCGAGCTCAAGATAGCACGCTTCGTTCGTCTTCGAATCTCCAACGAGCCAACCGCTGGCGTCGCCGCCGTTATTGCGTTTCGTAATAATGCTAAGCCAATCATCTATTGAATTGGCGTATTGGATGGCTTTTCTTGCACGAGCGAAATACGGCGTTCCTTTCGGATTGAATGTCTTGAGGCCGCTGAGGGTTGTGTTCGTCACCATCATACCAGCACTGTTAACGTAAACATCCACACCGCATACTTGAATCGAGCCCGGAAGCGTCTGCATCATTATGTCATGGCCTTTTTCTGGGCTTATGCTGAGAATAACGTTCCAAGCTGCTAGGTCATACCCTAACCACATGTTATGCGCTAAGACCAGACCGCCATCTCTGGTCGCCGCTCCTGTTGCAATGAACGCGCTGCAATGGCCTGCGCCCTTAACGGGGCTGATTGTTCCTTTTTCTTGGTATCGGAGCCAATTATGGTAAAACAGAGTATCAAACAGGCCATTGAGGGCAAGGACGTCTGTTTCATCAATCTTCCTAATGCCTCGCGCCCGGGCTCCTTTGGTTATCCCACTAATCTCTTCGAGATACTCATTTGGTACGCAATGCTCATACATCTTCACTGCAGACTTACGGAAAAATTTCCAGTCGCGATTACAGTTGGTGCGAGCGTAATTCCTAGCCAGTGTAATCGTCTTGTCGAGTTCAGGCGCTAAATGATATCCGTGTTGAAACCCGACTTGTTCAGGGTCTCCATGAACATGAACTCTAAGCCACCCATTAGCCCGCGTCTTGAAAGAACCTGCAAGAGTTGAACGAAATTTCTTGGAACTCTTGTTCTTCAAAGGAAATCACAAAGTGGGAAGGTCCGTCCGAATAAGAGGATTTTCCCTAGATATTGCAAAAATGGNNCGCGATCGTATCTCTCACCATCATTGTTCTCCGATAAACTCTAAGCACCCGAATCTGATCGCATCGATTCTTTCTCAGTGAAAAAATCAAATATTTTTCTTATATATTTCTACGAACAACGTACGCAAGCACGAAGTGTTAAATATATACAGGTCCGCTTTCGCCACTTCATGTCGCAAGAAGGAATCTATCTTAGACGCGCTTCGGGTCTCACCCGCAAGATTAGTGTTTTCGACGCGTTAGTTTATGCGGCCGCAGGACCTGGGCCTGTATTCGCTTTTCTCTACATTCTTTGGGGTCCCGGCCTGTATCCGGGTGCCGACATGCGTTATGCCACGCTCACTTTGGTACTGCTCCTGCCAATCATGGCTGTCTATTACCTCTTCTCCGTTTCTATGCCTCGTTCTGGTGGGGAGTACGTGTATGTCAGCCGAATATTGCACCCGTCCTTAGGGCTGTTTGCTAACTGGTCGCTAACCATCATTGGAATCTCCTGGACTGGAGAACTCACCAGCTGGTTGGTGACTTATGGAATTGGACCACTCATCTACAATACCGGTGTGCTGAACGGTGACCAAGGGCTGATGAGCATTGGAGTTCAGTTGAACAATCCGGCCTATATGCCAGGTTGGTTGATCGGAGTGGGTCTCATCGCTCTAACTTACCTGATTCTCTGGCGTGGTGCGAAGCCTGCAATGCGTGTCTTCTGGATCGGCATAGCAGTCAGTATTGTGGGCCTGATCGCGATACTCACTGCAAGTCTATCTTCCACTCAAGCGTTTTTCATAGATAGGCTGCAACAATCAGCCGGTGTAGCGTACCAGAGCCAGATATTACAACCAGCAATGACTATGGGGTTCACCCCCGCTCTCTTCGCTGCGTTCGCCACAGTCATGGCGGGTGCTACATACATCAACCTCAGCATACTCGGCAACACTTACACAACTAACATCGCAGGCGAAATCAAGAACGTAGGAAAAGCTCAACCACTTGCATTGTTCGGTTCACTCGCATTCTTTCTGCTGTGGTGGGGCTCTTTCACTTGGGTCATGTGGATCAATCCGGGAGGGAACTTCTGGAATGCTATCTCGATACTGGTTAACGCAGGGCAGAACCCGCTACCTATGGTTCCTGTCGCAAACCAACTCGTCGTGTACATGACGACAAACGCTGTCCTTGTGCATTTAGCAAACATTGGTTTCATTTTTGGAACTTTCGCAGCTATGGTCGGCCTATCGCTCGGGCCGATCCGCAGCCTATTCGCCTGGTCATTTGACAGGATGTTGCCTGAGGCATTTTCAAAAGTTGACAAACGTGGTTCCCCATATGTTGCAGTGGCACTTGCAGCAGTGCTAGGATTCATGTTTTACGTTCTCTATGCATTCACGACTTTTCTGTCCTTCATACTCTTCACAATCACACTCTGGTTTGCTGCATGGACGGTCTTAGGCATCGCTGCCATAGTCTTCCCTTACGTTAAGCAAGACATTTTTGATAAGTCGCCGTCCGTCGTCAAGATGCGAGTAGCAGGAGTTCCTGTTATCAGCATCTGTGGGCTATTGACAACGATTGTGAGTGTGTTTACAGTTTACTTCACAACAGTCCCAGCGATTACAGGGCTAACAAGCTTGGGCAATCTAA
>PMBQ01000119.1 GCA_003152955.1 Candidatus Bathyarchaeota archaeon | reverse complement strand
GGGGTAACCCCGCCTCCTACCCGATCATTTCTTCTCAACTCCACATTATCAAGCGGCGCTGAAATTACAGGCGCTGACACTGACCAGACCCCACCTCTTGCGATTATTCCGCGATTGCCATAGATTCTATCAGCCACGTTCCTTGCAAACATCTCGTTTCCGCAGCCCTACCACGGAAGGTCTCCTCAAGGGGTGTTCTGCCGGTTGGCTGAATGCTCTTCAAAGCACCCATATGGAAGGCTCCCGTGGTTCCCTCAGTCATTTCCCACTACAAGATACTTGAAAAGCTCGGTGAAGGCGGCATGGGCGTGGTCTACAAAGCCCACGACACCAAGCTCGACCGGCTAGTTGCGATGAAATTCCTCCCCGGCCATCTCGCTGCAAACGAAGCCGTACACGCACGCTTCCTGCAGGAAGCAAAAGCCGCATCTGCGCTGAATCATCCCAATGTCTGCACGATTTATGACATCAAGGAAGAGGACGGCCAGCAGTTTATCGTCATGGAGTTCGTTGACGGCACGACAATCAAGCAGAAGCTCCCCATTCAGAAACTCCAGGATGCCTTGACCTACGCTCTTCAAATCGGCGATGCACTCCAGGAGGCGCACAGTAAGGGGATCGTCCATCGCGATATCAAGAGCGAGAATATCATGGTGAACTCGAAGAATCAGATCAAAGTGATGGACTTCGGGCTTGCCAAGCTGAAAGGCTCGTTGAAGCTTACGAAAACATCCAGTACAGTTGGCACGCTTGCGTATATGGCACCTGAACAGATTCAGGGTGGAGAAATTGACGCGCGCTCTGACATCTTTTCCTTTGGCGTTGTCTTGTTCGAAATGCTCACAGGACACATGCCGTTCCGCGGCGATCATGAAGCGGCAATGATGTATTCGATCTTGAATGAAGATCCAGAGTCTGTGCAGAAAACCCGTCAGGATATTTCTGCCGACATTGGTCATATCATTCATCGTGCATTGGAAAAAGATCCCGAGGACCGCTACCAATCGGTCGCAGACATGGTAAGCGAACTACGACGTGAACAGAAGAAAACGGCAAGACTTATCCGCCCATCTGAGGCAGAGGCAACAATGCCGCGTACTTCGGCACCCGAACTGCCTGTTGGCATCCCGGTGGTAAGTTCGAAGAAAAGAGTGACCCTATTGAGTGCTCTGGGTGCAGGATTGCTCGCTGTTGCACTTGTGATCTATCTTTTTGCCGGGCATCATCAAACCATAGATTCACTCGCTGTATTGCCGTTTGAGAATGTCGGTGCCGACCCGAACACAGAATACTTGAGCGACGGTATCACGGAGAGCCTTATCAACACTCTGTCGCAATTATCCAATCTCACCGTGATGTCGAGAAGTTCTGTGTTCCACTACAAGGGGAAAGAAGTTGATCCGCAGAAGGCAGGCAAAGAGCTGGGTGTGAAGGCTGTGCTTGCGGGTAGAGTCACTCAACGGGGTGACAATCTCCAGATCAGCACGGAGCTTGTGGACGTTTCGAACAATACTCACATTTGGGGCGAGCAGTACAATAAGAAACTTTCCGATATTCTTGCCGTGCAGCAAGACATTTCGAAAGAAATATCCCAGCAACTGAGCGTAAAATTAGTCGGCGAAGATAAGAACAAACTTGTACAGCGTTCTACGGAAAGCACAGAAGCGTATGAACTCTATCTCAAAGGAAGATTTCATTGGAACAAACGCAACGCAGATGATCTCCAAAAAGGTGTTGACTATTTCAATCGAGCGATCGAAAAAGATCCAAGGTTTGCACTTGCCTATGCTGGATTGGCTTCGACGTTTGCAATTCTTCCAGAATATTCGGGTTTGCCAGCAAGCGATTTTATTCCAAAAGCTGAGACAGCGGCAAGGAAGGCCCTGGAATTTGATGCGGCAGTGGCTGAACCCCATGCCGTGCTTGGATTGATTAAGTATGAATATCAATGGGACTGGGAAGGTGCAGACAAAGAGTTTAAACGAGCTATAGAACTTAATCCCAATTATCCTACAAGTTATCATTGGTACAGCAATTCTCTGGAAGAACAGGGCAAATTAGAGGAAGCCTTGTCTGAGATCAAACATGCACAAGGACTTGATCCTCTTTCACCTGTTATTACCAGCAATGTAGGGGAAATTCTCTTCCTCATGCAGCGCTACGATCTGGCAATAGAGCAGTTCAACAAGGTGCTTGAGCTTGATCCGAACTTTCCCGGGACGCACCAAACTCTCGGTCTTTTGTATGCGCAGCAAAACAAATTTGATGAAGCAATCAGTGAGCTGCAAAAAGTCAGACAGATCGTTGGGGCGAATGATCCTTATGGAGCTGGACACCTGGGTTATGTCTATGCGAAGGCAGGGAAGAAGGACGAGGCAATCACAATCCTAAATCAGTTGCTTAAATTCTCAAGACAAGGCTATGCACAGTCGGTTCAAATAGCCTACGTCTATGCAGGGTTAGGGGATAAGGATAAGGCGTTCGAGTGGCTCGAGAAAGGATATAATGAGCAAAACGAGCAGCTTGGATATCTCAAGGTTTACCCTATATGGGATAATCTCCGTTCCGATTCTCGATATACGGCCATGCTGAGGAAAATAGGATTGGAAAAATGATCGGTCAGACAATCTCCCACTACAAGATGCTCGAAAAGCTCGGTGAAGGTAGTATGAACTTGGTTCTCTAGGCCAAGGACGGTTGTTCGATGTAATCACAAAACGTCAGGCAAAAAGCTTTGTGCAGACGAAACGCTCGATGCTGCTGCGATGAGGTCCTGCAATTGGTCAAACAAAAGTCGACCATCCATCAAATGGCCGCCTTGATCGATTTACCACCATCATCCACCTGTCCCACTGCGTCAGAAACTCCCGCGTCCGAATCCTGCAGCGCCAATTCTTTCGTAAGCTGGAATCCGCAACATAGATCGCACCTCGCGCATATCCATACACCACGCACCAATGTTCGCCGTCGTACGTACTGATTAACGCAGGACATCCGGAATCGATTGCTTGACGTAGCACCCGGATGTTGGCGTATGCATTCAGCCTGCACACGAGACGATTGCGCTTGAGCACCCGCTTGATATCTGCCAGATTTGTTCCATATCCATTTGTTCGGAGCTGTTTCTTCAGCCTCTTCTTCGAAATACTCCTGCCAAAGTACCTCAAGATGTTATACATGGCGTGCATCCCGCAGCTGAATTCGTCGAACTGAATTGAGCGGGGAAAACCGCTGAGTATCTTCGCCGCTTGATCCAACTCCTCGATCCTTTTGAATCCATTCGCAACGACATCGACAATCCTTCTGAACTCCATAATACCTCCTGGGTCTTCCTCATCTTATACCCACAAATCGGCCCCCTTTTTCTGTGATAAGAATGTGGTAGCAGAATCCACATTCACAAGCAGAAGGAGGTATCAGATGTCCCCCCAGGAATTCAGCACGCTCAAACGTTATGCAATGAAGATGACGCCAGATGAAGATGACAGAGATGAGCTTGTACTGCAGGCATATGAGGAAGGAGTACGTCTGGGGGAACGACGGTCAATGCCGCTCTTAGTAAACTTCATGAAACTCCGCTCTCGTGAAATGAACAGATCATTCGTCGGTGCGAAGCTCGGAGGCAAATCCATTCGGGACGTATGGCATCAGAAGCCTGTGTCGCTCAGCAAGCCGATCAATGACAACAGCCACACACTTGGAGACTTCCATGCGAGCTGTGCTGAGGATCCATATGGGATATGTTTGGTCAACGAATTCAAAGAGGCGCTGAGCATCACCGAATCAGAAGTAGCGTGGGAGATTGTAGCAGGATA
>PMBQ01000398.1 GCA_003152955.1 Candidatus Bathyarchaeota archaeon | reverse complement strand
AATCATTCGCCGAGATTAACGCCTTAGCAGCGGGACTCGTACTATCACACTTCGAAGAGAGCAAGCGATTTTTCATAAACGTAGCCACGAATATCACGGAGTATTGTGACTGCTGGGGATTCACAACAGGCCAAATCCTTCCGGACCTAGGCATACTTGGTTCCAGAGACATCGTCGCTCTTGACAAGGCCACGCTTGATCTGCTAGCTGACAAGCCATTGTTCAAGGAGAACGTCTCTCAATCCCTAGAGGTCAATGACGATGCATCGCTGCATCCGTTCGCCCGCGTACATGGACCCTACAAAGATCCGTACAACATGATCCGGTTCGCAGAGAAGCATAAGCTGGGATCATCAGATTATACGCTGGAGGAAATCCTTGCACCGGGAGCTAAACCGCTGAGGGTGCCTGCCAGATATCCGAAGAGATCTGCATGAAGCAAGTTGCTGGGCAGCTGAGCATTACTCACCCGACTCTGAGCACCGTGCTATTGTAACACGTTATGAGGGTTCAAACGCTCAATGCGAATGAAAACCTGAGCAAGAAACCTGCGTCTAAAACTCGCCTTTGTTGCGCAAAATCTGNNATTTCAGCCCCAATTTACCGGTACATTTAAGCGAGGTCGTGGGGCCGGTGGAATTGGGACTCACAATTTGTGGGACTATCGCTATAGCGCACGGAATGGAGTCTATGCCCGTAGTAGCTATCGAAATGTGGGAAGGACGAACGTCAGATCAGAAAGAAAAGCTCATGAAAGCTAGAACCCGAGCCTTCGACGAGATCGACACGAAGATCGANNTCGGTGCAGATCATAATTCATGGCGTGCCAAAGATCAATTGGGGTTGCGCGTGGAGAACAGGCCGCCAGACTGTCACATGATGTCCAAGGATATTGGAAGACTACGTTTGTGAAACCGGATTCTTAGAGCCGCTGAACATGTTGTTCAAGCTGATCTAAACCATACTTTAGTAGGATGCTCTCCCCCATCTTCTCAACTGTAGAAATTGGAACGCGTACCTTAGCACCGCGCAAAGAGAATCTCTTTCCGAAAATTCTTCGAGAAGCGTCCTTCTGCATCTTGACAACTAGATCGGTCAGTACATATCCTTGCGGGTCTATGATCAAATCCTTGACCGTACCTATAGACTTCATGCCAGCAGCAAACACTTCCCTGCCTCCAAGTTCGCTTGCAAACATGCCACTCGCCGACCATGAATCCGACTGGCTCAAGATAATCATTTCGCAAGAAAGGCCACAGTTCAAACCATAGTTGGAAATTGCTCCACAGACACCTTAGACGCGTGGCGTACAGGCACAACCCCCAAAGTGTGTGTGCACCATTAGAACTGTCTGTGTGGCTGGAATAGGTGCTGAAACTGAAAAGAGATTCGGAAGTGTAAGGGAAGAGATCCGTTCAGTTCTTCACGGCAAGATAATCGTCTCAAGAATTAGGCGAGAAGAACGCCGCCGTCAACGATGATCGTTTCTCCTGTCATGTAGTCGGATGCGGAGGAGGCTAGAAAGACGGCGACTTTGCCAATATCGTCAGGAACTCCCATTCGGCGAAGAGGAATCCTGGAAGCAAATGATTTTGTCAGTTGGTTCATTTGGTCTTCGGGCATTCCGGCAAGTGGCTTGGAGGCTCCTTCTGTCTGGATACCGCCTGGGGCGATCGAGTTCACCGTAATGCCATGTGGCCCCAGCTCGAGAGCAAGGCTCTTGGTGAACATCACCACGCCACCTTTCGAAGCGTCGTACGCGGCCAGGCCTACCATTGAAGGATGGAAAGCGTCAATTGAAGCGATGTTGATGATCTTGCCCCCTTTTCCTTGCTCGACCATCCTAGCAGCCGCTGCTTTCGAGATGAAGACAAGCCCCCTCAGATTAATCTTGTACACTTTATCGAGGAAATCGGACGTCATTTGGAGCACGGGCGATGTTGGGTATATTCCTGCGTTGTTGACCAAGATGTTGATCGAGCCGAATAGCTCAACACACTTGGCGACGATTCTTTCGCCGATGCCTTCCTCAGCGATGTCTGCTTGCATAGCAGCTGCCTTACCGGGTCCATCTGCTAGTTTCTTAGCAGCTCCCTCGGCTGCGTTTCCATCAAGATCGGCAATGAGCACGTTGGCTCCCGCTTCAATTAGCCGCTTGGCGATACCGAAACCGATGCCCATCGCGCCCCCGGTCACGACCGCATTCTTTCCAGCAAGATCAAATGGCCCCCAACCAACCATGTAGAACGCCTCTCGATGTATGGTCGCCCTCAAAGAGTATTTATGAATATATTTACGCATAACGTGCGCTGATGATGTTGTTTAACCATGATTCCTAGGTTCAAAAAAGAAGGGCAACGATTTGTGTGTGGTAAGTTTGGTTTCGAAACGAACAGTTCAGAAATCTTCCCGTCACACAAGAAGAATTGTCCACGAGTTTTAGTTGCATCATATTTGCGATTTCGTCCTAATTGTGAGCGTGGGTTCTCATGGTACGCAACTTGTCCTACCACATCGCAGCCACACGTCCGGATAAGAAGGGCTTGTGGACGATAGAGGGAACCTACACTGCAGAAGAAAGCGGCAAGGAACAATTAGTCGCACGTGTTACATCCGCGGCAAGGTCCTAATGACCAACCTTACGGCTTATGACCTTGGAGGAAAATTGCCGCAGAAACCATCTAGCTACTAGAAAGCATAAGATTGACGTGCCATTATGATGGCTTTGTAGGTAAGTGTAAGATGGTCACTTGTTCGTTACACGTCATGCTATGCGGTCAAATAGCTGCGGTCTGTAATCAAGTTGGTTCATGCGGACATTGAGAGCTATCCACGTCCGCTAAGTAGTATCTGCCGCATTTTGGGCATTTAACCTGCCGTAATGTTTCCGTGTTGTGTCAGACGAGAGATGGAAGTCCGAATACTTTTCGCTTGTGGTTGTAGAAGAACGTTTGCGTGTGCGCACCATTAGAACCGCACACATAGCGCGCCGTTCTACATTCATAAGATCGTTTTCATTCAAGCTTCCGATTCGAAACGTCGTCATGGACCTGCACCTAGGACAAAGCGGATAAGACGACGAGATGGGTGAGTCAGACGTCTACGGTCTAGTTATCGACTGTGTCAGGAGCTGGATTACATGGGTAACATTCATACCGCCGGTTATGCAGAGCAATGCTTACATATTTGTAATGATATCCATATATCAGGCAAGGAAAGGGAAAAGCATGACTGGGTCTGCTTCTAAAAGGTAGTTTAAGGTGAGACTGGTCCATTACGCTCTAGCGATTCTGTTCTTGCTTGGCTTCTTGATGCTGCGCGCACCGCCAGCGTCTGCGCAGACGTTTGCACAGGGCGGCGGATTAATTTACGGTTCGGTGTACGGCTTCACTTGGGATGATCGGGTTGTTCCACTTGAGTGGGTTCAAGTGACCGCGTCCAATCCTAACTCTACGCTATTCACTGCCTCGACAGGGGGAAATGGAGTCTTCGAGATGTACGTGCCTGTGGGAACTTACAATCTAACGGTCTCCCCGTCTGGATACGTAGCGCACAGTTCAATGGTGTCCGTGTCCGATGGCTCTTCTTCAACCGCCAGCTTCTATCTGGAAGAATCACACATCCCCATCCCAGAGTTCCCGACTCAAATGGTCTCAGCAATAATGATCATGGCTCTTGCAGTGCTACTGCTGGCGAGAACACCTAAACGTAAACATTAGACAAAGCGCGGTTCTCAGCTTAGTTCTTTTCGAATAGAGACATACAAGATTCTTTCTGACGAAACGGAATGCAGACTATACAAGAGTCATGGGCATCGCATCGAAACGATTCAGACCAGACAGGCTATGGAGCAGAGGTTGTGACTTCAATCTATTCTTCAATCTATTCCAGCGAGGAAAACTGCAGAGATGAACCCAATTGAAGCATTGCGATATGGATAGAGCCTTGACGTATCTGAAGATACCTTTTCTGAAAGTATAGGCAAGCATTGAACTCTTAATAGTCCAATCATTATGCTTGCAATTCCCGAATTCACCTTTCGTTCTTTGTTGACTTCGATACTAATCATTTATTCGAGAGATAGTACTACCTAGCATCCGAGAGGTGACTAGCATATGGTAGCCAAAAAGAAAAGTAAAGCTGCAAAGGAGAAAATCGCGAAGGAGAAGAAGCGTAAAGAAGCTTATCGAACATTCCATTAGGAACACACGAAAAAACGTTGCAACCTGAAGGAACATCGCCTCAGGGACGAAGATTAGGGCCCTTCGAGAAATCCAAAATCCCCCGCACTCTTCCATAACGACTTGCTCATTCGTCGTCTAGACGCAGGATAAACGCAGAGGAATTGAGTGAATCATTAGATAAATGACGAAGACGCAAGATAGGCAGTGCAGAAAACATAGGAAACCATGAAGGCTAACAATCCGATTGTGAAGAGGCTTGGCGTTGGAGTATTATTCAATTAGTTATTATGCTCCAGATCCATAGCTTGTTTCCGGTTATTTGTTTCGTATTTCACGAATTGATGATCAAAATGAGATTCGGAAATTCATTTTTATCAGATGTGCTTAGGCTAGCACCTCGCATTCTGAGTATGGCGCCTACTGTTTTGTTCAAAGATTCTGAGCCATTCGGAGATTACGCCAACCTCTTCATCAAAATATTGAAAATCAATCTTGGAGCCAAACTACCGATTTACGCATCGGTTGACATAACCAATTCGTGCAATCTCAGATGCAAACATTGTTACTGGTGGAAGAATTTTGAATCATCTAGGGGGCTGCCAGTGGAAAAATGGAGGGAGATAATTAGAACCGTCTTGAAAAAAGAGAAGATCTTTCAAGTAGCGCTTACGGGTGGAGAACCGCTACTGAGACCGAAGATAATTGAAGTGTTTAACGAGGAAATGCCTAACCAAGTCTACGTGGTGACTAATGGAACGTTTCCGCTGATCAACTTTGGCGGCGTAACCTATTACGTTTCTGTGGACGGAACAGAAGAAATTCACAACAATATTCGAGGATTGCCAATTTACAAGAAAGTCAAACAAAACGTGGAAAATTATGACGGAAAAGTCTTTGCAAATATGTCACTAAACACGATGAATTCCGATTGTATTGAAAGAGTGGTTGAGGAGTGGCATGAGTTAGTGAATATGATGACCTTCCAGTTCTACACTCCTTTCAGCCCAAACGATGAACTCTGGGTACCGTTTGGCAGAAAAAGAGATGAAATTGTAGACCGAATCTTGAAACTGAAAGACAATTATCCTGATTTTTTCCTAAACACAGAAAATCAACTCAATCTGTTGCGTTCCAACGAATGGACGAAAAACTGCCCATCGTGGGCGTTTCTTTCACTAAATCACCTAGGTAAAGTAAAAACACCCTGTTTCATAGGCGGCGAAAACAAACCCATGTGTGAAAGATGTGGCATGTGTGAGACTGCTGGAGCATTTGCAGGCCTATATCAACTAGATACTGAATGGTTCGAAATTCACAAGAAAGCAGCTTGTGCTCCAATTCGTCATCGAAAACATCAGGACTGCAACGAAGAAAAGTCAACTTATCTTCGGTCTCAAGACAGAGTTTACCAGGTGACTACTGGACTACCAAATTAGGAAGACGTTGCAGACTTTAACTTCTTGGCTGGCGGACCATGGATAACATGCACGAGAATTACGGTTCAAATTCTACTGCTCGCACATTAGGTTAAACTCAGAAAGACTTGTGCGGAGATTGGTGAACCGTCTGAGAAATGCGTTGGGAAGCTTTACGAGAATTCTCGAAAGTGACGAGCATGATGCAAAGGCTTTTCTGGATTGATGTCTGAACCACCCTATAGAAAGGGTACAGTAGATGGGTTCAGAATTATCTGAAAAGGAGCAAATAGATCTCCTGAAGAAGGCTGCCTTAAAGCCAATAAGTAGCTACGGTTCCTCAACTGAATATGACGCTTGTTTTAGCGCCATTGAAGCACTTGCAGCTTTCGAGAAACCAGCGATCCCCGCGTTGATAGAGATTAGCGAACAAGCAAATACTAATCAAATCAAAGAACGTGCGCTCAGTTGGATAGCCAAACTCAAAAGTTCAGATTAACACCTAGCTGAATTTGAACCCGCTCCACTCTCCTCCGGTAGCTTGCTGTCGTACTTGTGTTGTGTCGGGTTTACTGGTAACGTGCTTCGCTTAGTCTCTGCTTTTTGATAGAACGATTCCTACTACCATTCCCACCACACATGTCACGGCAAGAGCCAATAGCGGGCGCTCCACAACCGTTTTGGTTGCTTTCTGAGAAACCGCGGTAATCTGACCTTTCAGATCGTCCAGACGCTCGTCCACGTCCTTTCGGAGATTCTTGACGTACTTTTCCACCTCACGAACATCCTGAGCTTCTTTGTTCGTAGACATGAAGGGTAACCGAACTCGATATGTGTATAGCATGATATAAATTTATATATTTAACCAAGTATAATGCATCCTGACGTGATTGACATGAGCAAAGAAGAAGTGAAGGGAAAAAATAAACAAATCCAAGGAAAGATGCGTGACCAAGTAGGCAAATTAACGAATAACAGAGAGGAACAGGTCAAAGGCAAAATTGAGAAAGTCCAAGGAAAAGCACAAGAGGAAATAGGGAAAGTCAAAAGAAAGTCCAAAGAGTAAGCCGACGTTCTAGCACGTACGCGTCCGCTAATTTTTTCCGTAGTTTCTTTTCAATGCTTATGCGCTGCTCTAATGGCGTTCAGTCATGAAAGAAGGAAGTTTACAAAGAAGTCACTGCAAAAGTTCACTCTGGGCAGGAGAGCAAGATCCTTCCAGCCTAGAACAAGAGAATTCCCTCACACCGTGACTAAAACGAAGGAGCGGTCTGTAGCAACTTCTTTCCTAAGACTCTGGCTGTTTCACCGATTAAGATCCCCAGCTTACCGAACAAAACGTAATGGTCCTTCTGCGAATGACCCTCTGTTTGCCTGATTCCGTCCGCCAACATTTTCGAAAGTGCTTGGCTCCAACGGGGCAAGAATTTCTTTGTGCGAGAATGGCAGTGTTGTACGTAGACCAATTCGCTGTGTTCTGCGGGGGAACAATGTACTCTACGATAAGCCTCTCAGATTCCGAAAAGACTTCGGTGGCAAGATATGCGCCATTCATTCTATGCTGAAACTCATTCTTCTAGCAGCCTCTAATCTGGCACAGGTTACGCAAAGAGCGTCCCCGGAAGGCAATCCCGTGGAGAAGACAGCGCGGCCGCATTTTTTACATCTTGTTGGAACTATCATCAGAACATCATCCAAGATCACTACTACTAGTGTCGCTGTGTATAAGCAAGAAGGCAAATGATTCGTTTCGACCAGCCAATCGCTTCAGAATGGACCCTTCGTGAAGGAAATTTCGTAAAATGCTCGTTTCCTGATTCTGGCCGAAGGTGAATTAGAATGGTGAACCTCTTGGACGGTTTGGGCAAGGATGTTTGAGGAGGGCCCTCACCTGCTATACAGGTTAGAAGCATGTGAAAGAACCCTTCCGCTTCCTGTCTACTCGTTTTTCAATGCAGCCTCTTTCGCCCACGCCCAGTCACGTGCGCGCTTTGAGCAGCCGCGTTACCATCAGAGATAGGGCAGAGGATTTCAGCCCCAACTTACCGGTACATATAGGTCAGTAAGGTCAAGCAGCACGGAACAACGGCAGTTCAATTTTGGTTGCCCGCACGATTGGAACTTCAATTTCCAGCGTGCGTATCAGCACACTTTCCCCCCCAGACATCATGTAACCACCCTATTCTGAACCGGCGCAGACCCGCTCCGGTAAGTTCTCACAACATCGAATGCAACGTACNNATTGACTTTGACCTCACCTTGCTTGCTGGAAAAGCGAAACACGGGGGCATTGGTCTAACCCCAGTTAGGAGCAAGAGCAAGAAGAATCGTAGAGAGACTACGCCGTGAGAGCACAGCTTGTGGAAATCCGGCTCCAGCGGCTCAAGAACACGGTACATGCTAAGGGGATGTTTCGGGTTCAACTTCTCATAGTGCGTGAACACGCAAGAATCACCCTTCAAACCGAGTGTCTGAAGCTCCCACTCGATATCAGCTGTGTAAGAGGCAGACGTCAGCGAGGCTCCCATTCGTTGCTTGGAATTGATGACCAGAATTGAATCCGTTGAAGACCCGTTGGAAATCGATTTTCCTCAGGCCGTCTGCTGTA
>PMBQ01000318.1 GCA_003152955.1 Candidatus Bathyarchaeota archaeon | reverse complement strand
AATGAAGCATCATGGTTGGATTCTGGATCTCTACCCTAAAGCTGGTCGCATGATTGTCTGGCTGAAGAAAACTGACGGCGCTTGCGTTAGGTTGAGTGATGAATGGGGACCGAGAATTCATGTTGGCGGTGACATTGATAACCTCGAAGAAATTGCTTGGAAGCTGCCTGCTTACACATGGAAATTTGTTGAGAGGTTTGAGAAAGCTGGCGACCAATCAAAATCGACAGTGCTAGAGATTGAAGTTGAAAGCGAAAAGGAGGCCCTGTCTCTAGGTAGGAGAATTCAGCGGTACGGTGATTATTCAAAATTTCGACTTTACGATGTGGACATTCCCTCCGCACAGATGTACCTCTATGAGAAGGATTTGTTCCCGCTAGCATTAGTTGAAGCGGATGAAACAGGCGATAGAGTTGAGTGGAGCCTCAGAGACTCACGTGAGTCCCTCAACTATGCGCTTCCTCCGCTGAGGAACATTATGCTACAAGTGAAGACGAAGTCGGCTGGGAGAATCCACAAGTTTGAAGACGAGTTAGAGTCCATCATAATCCATGATGGCAGCGAAACAGTAGCGTTAGAGTCAGAGGGCGAAACGGAGAAGCTTCGACGGCTCGCAGAACTATTTCATGAAATTGACCCAGACATCGTATTTACTGAGGGAGGAGATTCTTTCATCTTCCCATATCTCGCAAGACGAGCTGAGCTGAATGGACTTCTTGACGAGATGATTCTAGGACGTGAAGATTCACCGCTTCAGGTTTCAGAGTATCAAGGGCACAGCTACTTCTCCTACGGGAAGATTCTCTTTCGGCAGACGGCTGCAAGGCTGCTGGGCAGATTGCATATCGACAAGTGGAACTCTTTCTTCGTGGAGGACTGCGGTCTCGAAGGGTTGTTTGAGGTTGCAAGGACCTGCATCATTCCAGTTCAGAGATGCTCTCGAACAACCATCGGCACCAGTATGACCTCACTTCAACTCTACGAGGCGATGAAACAGGATGTGCTGATCCCTTGGAACAAGAACGAGCCAGAGGAATTCAAAACCGGAAACGAACTGGTGATGGCTGACAAAGGGGGCTTCATCTTCGAACCACAGGTTGGAGTACATGACGATGTGGCTGAATTCGATTTCAGTTCACTCTATCCAACGATCATGCTAAAACACAACCTCAGCGGAGAGACCGTCAAATGCAAATGCTGCCCAAATTCAACGCATCGAGTCCCAGAGCTTGAATACAATATTTGTGAAAAATGGATAGGCATCGTACCAAGATCTTTGGATATATTGCTCCGCAAGAGAGCGACCTACAAGAGATACAAGAAAGAGGCAGCTGACCCCCCAACAAGGCGGCGGTACGACCAACGTCAAGCCGCGCTCAAATGGATTCTAGTCTGCTCATAGCCGTTCAAACGGCGGGCAATCGGATACCTAGGATTCAAAAACGCGCGGTTTGGCAAAATAGATGCACATATCGCAACATGCGCCTTCTCCAGAAGCATCCTGAAGAAAGCAGTAGCTATCGCAGAATCTCACGGCTTCAAGCTTGTTCATGGCATCGTGGATTCAATGTGGCTGAAGAAACCCAACACAACAGACGACGAATGCAGGCAAGTCTGTGCGCAAATAGAGAAACAGCTTGACCTTCCCATAAGCTTCGAAGGACGATACAAGTGGATCGTATTCCTCAACTCAAGAATCAATCCAAAAGTTCCCGTGCTCAACCGATACTACGGTGTTTTGGAGAATGGCGCACTCAAAGTGAGAGGAATCGACCTAAGAAGACACGACACGCCTGAGGTAGTGAGAAAATGCCAAACCGACATGTTGAATGTCTTATCGAAAGCCCGTAACTCTTCTGAATTCATGACCATGGTTCCGCAAACCTTGGGGATTATGAAATCATATGTGACAATGTTGAGGGCCGGCAAAGTCCCGGTTGAAGAATTGGTCATAGAGAAGCGGCTCAGCAAGATGCCGGACGAGTATGCGAATCTTGTTCCACAAGCCATCGCAGCAAGGCATCTGGTCAGAGAGGGCGTTAATGTTCATGCTGGGCAGAACATCAACTTCCTTCTAACTCGCAGAAAATCAAGGATATCGCAAAACCGAGCTTTACCTTTTGAACTTACACAACGCAACACGCAGTATGACTCTGAGGCATATGTGCAACTACTCCTCTCATCGACACTGAATCTCATTCTACCCTTCGGGTACAATCTAAAGACCTTGTCCAACAACGTGACTATCGCGTGACGGTTTCTGAAGGAGCCACAGGTGCGGGTCTAGGTGACGACTTTACGTTACCCCAAGTCGGAGCGGTGCCCTGCGGGCGGGTTAATCGATCAGCTTTTCTAATAAGCCGCTCATCTCGAACATTCTACAAGTCTCGCGGGCTGATGATTTTGATCAAGTTGGGCATGCACGTTTCAATCGCCGGAACGATCGATCAAGCTGCAGACAATGCACGCGAACTGGGTTGCGATACTTTTCAGATGTTCACGCGCAACCCGAGGGGCTGGCAATTCAAGAAGCTTACTCCCGAAGAGGTGGCAGAGTTTAAGCGAAAAACCGAAGCCTACGGCTTGAAGCCGGTCGTATCACACATGCCCTACCTACCCAACCTATCGAGCCCGAGGAAGATAGTCTATAACAAGTCGTTGAAGTCGTTGAGCGCGGAGCTTGACCGATGCGGCCAACTCGGAATCCCCTACATCGTTACACATCTTGGCAGTCACCTTGGGAAGGGATCTGAGATAGGCCTGAGAAACATAACCTCCGCCATCAACCTGGCCATTTCACAGAANNGTGCTGCTCCTTGAGAACACTGCGGGCACAAAGAACAGCATGGGGTCCACCTACGAAGAGATCAAGAGAATCCTCGACGGACTAGAAAACAAGAAACGGGTGGGAATCTGCTTCGATACTGCACATGCATTCGCGGCAGGCTACGATCTTCGAACCACAGAGGCAGTGAACAGGACATTTGCGAGATTCGATCAGATCTTGGGTTTGAGCCTGCTGAAAGTGATCCACCTCAATGACTCGAAAGTTGAACTTGGAAGAGGCAAGGATAGGCATGAACACATAGGAATGGGGCACATCGGCGAAGCAGGGTTCAAAGCGATATTCAAACATGAAACCCTACGAGAACTTCCATTCATAATGGAAACACCGATCGATGAACGGAGAGGCGTTGTAGAGAGCATGCGAAAGGTCCGAGAACTCGCAGCATAACGACACGTTGCTTACGCACGAGAAGCTTGAGAGAGAACCTCATTCATCTTGGTGACGAATGCGGCTCGCTACATGATCAAACCTATTCCAAACCGTTTTGCTTTTTCACCCAATCGCGATTCACGTGGGAGTAGTAACCAACTGATTTGCACGATTTTCCACCAAGAATATCCTGCAATTGGTCGAGCCTAGTCTCCAAGAGGTCTAGGTTCACAATTAGAAGTTCTGGAACGTTCTCTCTCAACTCCCGCAAGAGTCGGTCGTAATCTGTCACCAATTTCAGATCAGCTCCGATCCGTCTTGCCTGACCCTCAATTCTGGAAGAAAACAAGAGATTTGGTTCGAATACCACGATGCTGGGAGTCGACATCATCCTCAACGCCCTTTTCTCAAAAGCTGAAAGCTGATTAATGTTCCCTTTACCAATAGGACGCTGACATTGATCTTCATACAAGTCCCAGTTGGAGCGATGCAGAATTTCGCCTACATCATCGGAGATGAAAAGACTAAGGTCGCCGCGATTGTCGACCCAGCTTGGGAAGTGCAGAAACTCCTCGACATTTGCAGAGATCTGGAGTTGAAGGTCACGCTCGTGATCAACACACATACCCACCCCGACCACGTCGAAGGTAACAACCTGGTTGCCCGAGAAACGGGCGCGAAGATTGTCAATCACGAAAGCTCTCGGTTGAGAAAAGACATTGCCGTAAAAGACGGGGACACTATAGAGATTGGAGGACTCCAAGCCAAAGTCATCCA
>PMBQ01000257.1 GCA_003152955.1 Candidatus Bathyarchaeota archaeon | reverse complement strand
CGGTCCATATCTCCGGTACTACGCGGAGGGCGTTTACGTCGGATCCCTCTGGCCAGCTCCAGCAAACCTAGCTACCCCACAGAAACCCTTTGCGCTCTACAAGAAACCGCGGAAATATCCTTTGGACGATTCCGTCGCGGCGATTGGAGGAGGGTGCATGTGTATCTCAAGACGTGTACTCCAGGATCGGCGTCTCCACTTCTATCCTGTGAAGCGCGATTACCCGTTCACGGTATCAGAAGACTACGGATTCTGCCTAGACGCGAGAGCCTACGGATACCGAATAGGCCTCGAGGCCACGGTAACGCTCAGTCATTGGTTCTCTCCAGATCACGTCAAAGAACACAAGGCATGGGCTGTGAACAAAGACCGTAAGCCTTTGCCCTTCGCGTACGCCGCAACGTAACCAGGCCTCAGATGACTGGAACCTGCGACGTATTGATCATGGAAGTTATTGGATTAGAATTGACCCGTCGCTGTCAAGGAAACTTATGTTGGATTATGGCTGCCGTGAGCCAATGTTAGAATCATTGAAACGATTGATTTCGGATTTGAGGAAAGTATTCATTGTATCCGCCGCCACTAGCTCTATTGCGATTCTGATCGCGTATTTACTTGACCTTTAGAAACCCACAACGCATAGGTTCAGGCTGCGAAATGTGCAAAGCAAGCATGAAACTTCAGTGGTTCTAACTTTCGAATTCCCGAGGATTGGACTTCATTATTGTAAACGGGCGGCAAGAAGATCGTGCTGGCGAGTTCCATAAACAGAGGTCAAGTGCTTGAGATATCTCTGATTAGTGCCGGTTACGATCGCTTCGTATTCCTTGCCAAGTCGTAGAGTCACCGGTCCAGGTTTTCCATTCCCCACCGGTTTGCGATCTATGGTAAGTATGGGTGCAATTTCGGCGGCGGTGCCTGTGAAGAATGCCTCATCACAAGCGTAGAGTTCCGCTCTGGTTATGACGCGTTCCGCAAGTCGAAGGTGATCGTCTTCGATGAGTTCGATGATCGTCTGACGAGTAATCCCTTTCAGGATGTCGGACGCCAAACTCGGTGTCGAAATCATTCCATCCTTGACAATGAATATGTTTTCACCTGTACCCTCGCAAACGTTCCCATCCTTGTTGAGGAATAAGGCCTCGTCGAATCCTGCATCTGACGCCTCGCTTCTCGCTAGGACTGAATTGATGTAGTGGCCACATGCCTTCGCCATAGCGGGCACAGCTGGTTCACCTAGACGACGCCACGTAGAGACACAGATATCGAGCCCCGATTTGCCAGGGTCGAAATACTTCTGAAACGGGTAGGCGATAATGCTCACCGACACAGGTACGGTTCTGGCATCGAGACTAATCCCGCCTACACCTCTGAAGGCGATGGGTCTGATGTATAGCGGGGAATGGAAATCATTCTTCTTGATAAGCGATAGGACAGCGTCGCACATTTCGTCTCGGCTATATGGCAGAGGGAGGCTGTAAATTTTCGCAGAATCCACCATGCGTTGAAGGTGATCTTGGATCCTGAAGACGAAGACTTCATCTTTCATGCTGTAGGCGCGGATTCCTTCGAAAACCCCAGTGCCATAGTGCAAACCGTGAGCGAACACGTGCACAGTAGCATTTTCCCATGGTACAATTTTCCCGTCCATCCAGACATATTTCGCGGGAGCTTTGAACATCGACATTAACTACCTCACAAATCGACTGCCTGAAACGATTTGAGCTTCTGCTCATATTCGCGTATCTCTTTCTCATGCTGCAAAGTCAGCGAAATATCGTCTAACCCTTCCAACAGACATTTCTTCCTGAACAAATCGATCTCGAAATGCAAACTCTGTCCCTCCGGCTTGCGAATCGCTTGCGTTTCAAGATCTATCTCCAACGCGTAACCTTCTTGGCGGGTTACATCTGCAAACAGCTGACTCACCAAAGCTTCGCTGAGTATTATTGGTAAAACGCCGTTTTTGAAGCAGTTGTTGTAGAAAATGTCCGCAAAGGAGGGAGCGATGAGCGCGCTGAACCCATAGTCCTTGAGCGCCCATACTGCGTGTTCGCGCGAGCTTCCGCTGCCGAAGTTCTGGCGTGCCAACAGTATCCTACCGCCGCGGTACCGAGGGTTGTTAAGGACGAAATCGGATTTGGGAGTACCGTCCGGATTGAAGCGCCAGTCGCTGAACAGATACTTGCCCAACCCGGTTCTTTCCAGCAATTTCAGGTACTGTTTCGGAATCAGTTGATCCGTGTCAACATTCACGCGGTCAATGGGCACGACGATACCCTTGAGTTGTCTGAATTTGTCCATTTCTCATCAGCTCTCCCATTCTCTGACGTCGACGAAATGCCCCGCTACGGCAGCTGCCGCGGCGGTGATTGGACTAACCAGGTGAGTGCGGCCTCCGCGTCCTTGTCTTCCCTCGAAGTTGCGGTTCGATGTACTGGCGCATCGTTCGCCAGGTGCAAGTATGTCCTCGTTCATGCCCAAACACATGCTGCACCCTGACTCTCGCCATTCGAAGCCGGCCTCTTTGAAAATCCTATCCAGTCCCTGCTTCTCAGCCTGATACTTGACCATCTGCGAACCTGGAACAACCATGGCCCGAACCCCAGCAGCTACCTTCTTGTCCACAACTAGATCGGAGGCAGCTACAAGATCTGTCAGCCGCGAATTAGTGCACGAACCAATGAACACCCTGTCAAGTTTGATAGATTGAATTTCAGTCCCGGGCGCTAGGGCCATGTACTCCAAGGCGCGGGTTACTGCTTCGCGCATGCCTGGGTCTGCAAAGCTCTTCGGGTCCGGAACCTTACCCGTAACATCTGTGACCATTGCGGGGGTTGTTCCCCATGTAACTTGGGGCTTCATTTTGCTGGCGTCAAGGCGAACACTCCTGTCAAAGGTGGCGTCGGGGTCAGTTGTGAGGCTCTGCCAATACTTTTCGGCCTCCTTGAGATGTTCACCTTTAGGAGCATAACTCCGTCCGCGAACATAACTGAGCGTTGTTTCATCAGGCGCGACTAGACCCGCGCGTGCTCCCGCCTCGATTGACATGTTGCATATTGTCATACGCTCTTCCATCGACAGAGAAGATATCGTATTTCCGCGGTATTCTATTACCGAACCAGTTCCGCCCGCTGTACCAATCTGACCGATTATTGTGAGTATGATGTCTTTGGCAGTTACTCCATTTGAGGGAAAACCGTCGACTCGCACTTCGAATGATTTTGGTTTGTAAAGCCAAAGACACTGAGTAGCCAATACATGCTCCACCTCACTCGTCCCAACNNGTTATTCCCAGTTCTGGGCCAATCACGTGAACTATCCCCTGTTGGGGACTTCCCAAATCAAAGAAGGTAATGCCGAAATCACTACAGTTCTTTCCCAAAGTTTCAATTTGTTTCTTTGCAATCGGATCCTGTATGGGCAATGACCGATCGGTCGTGGGAACGTCATGGTCGACAGTAGCGAAAGTCAGGTCGGGTCGCCGAACCTTTCTTCCGGTTAGGCGAAGGCCTTCGAAGGCTTGGGGAGAGGTTACCTCATGCACCAGGTGCCTATCGATCCAAATCAGGCTGGGCTGACCAACTTCCTCGTGAACAATATGGGATTCCCAGATTTTCTCAAATAACGTTCGCGGAGCCATCAAGTTCAACCTTCATGAGTATTCAGTAGCACACCGCGCCCTCAGACGCAGAGTGCACCAGTTTGGCGTATTTGGCGAGAGCACCTTTGGTATACTTCGGTTCTGGTTGTTTCCAGTTCTTCAACCGATTCGCGAGTTCTTCCTTGCTCTTGTCAACGCTAATCTCACGGCGGTCAGTGTCTATCGTCACGATCTCTCCTTCCCGTAAGACCGCTATCGGACCACCCACCTGAGCCTCCGGGGAAACATGGCCCACCATCAAGCCACGGGTGGCACCTGAGAAACGTCCGTCGGTCATCAACGCCACGCTCTCACCCAAGCCTTGACCCATGATGGCCGCCGTAATCGCCAGCATTTCCCGCATGCCCGGCCCGCCCTTGGGCCCCTCGTACCGGATCACGACCACATCGCCAGACTTGATACTTCGGTCCTTCACCTTCGCGAACGCATCCTCTTCACTATCAAAGACACGTGCAGGGCCGCGGTGGACGCGTCTGGCCGTAGCTGAGATTTTGGCTACGGCACCATCGGGGGCAAGGTTCCCTCTCAAGACTGCCAGACCACCCTCAGTCGAGAACGGGTTCGCGACATCTCGCACAATGTCCTGTGGACCTTCTGGGAATCGTATCTCGTCAATGTTCTCTCGGAGCGTCTTGCCCGTGACCGTCAGCGCGTCTCCATTCAACAGGCCTTTGCTCAACAACTCCTTCATAATGAGAGGAACACCGCCGACGCGGTCCAGATCATACATGACATAGCGCCCGCCTGGTCTCAGGTCGGCAAGTTTGGGAGTTCTCCGTCCGACTCGTTCGAAGTCGTCTAGTGTGATCTTAATCCCCACCTCGTATGCGATGGCAGGCAGGTGGAGGAAGGCATTAGTGGAGCCACCCATGGCCTGAACGACGGCTATCGCGTTTTCGAACGCCTCGAACGTCAGAATGTCGCTCGGGCGAATTCCATTCTCAACAAGCCGCATGACGGCCATGCCGCTTAGGTATGATGCTTGGTAACGACGCTCATCTATGGCAGCAGGCGAAGCGGTTCCGGGCAAACTCAAACCCAGGGCTTCCATGGCTGAGGCCATTGTATTTGCGGTGTATAATCCGCCACATGACCCTTCACCGGGGCAGGCTGAGCATTCAAGATCGTTCAATTGCTCCAACGTCATTTTGCCTGCGGCGTACAAGCCAACGCCCTCAAAGACATCTTGAATTGTTACGTCGCGGCCTTCGAACCTGCCCGGCATAATCGTGCCACCGTACAAGAATACGGATGGAAGGTTAGTTCTTGCGGCAGCCATCGCTGATCCTGGAAGGCTCTTGTCGCAGCCGGCAACAGTCACCAGAGCATCCAATCTTTGCGCGATTGCCATTATCTCTATCGAATCCGCGATTGTTTCGCGGCTGACCAATGACGCTTTCATGCCTTCAGTTCCCATCGATACTCCATCGCTCACCGCGATGGTGCAAAACTCGAACGGGGTCCCCTTCGCTTCCCTAACGCCATCTTTCACTCTCCTAGTCAGCCTGTTCAAGTGAAAGTTACATGGCGTAACTTCATTCCAAGTACTCGCAACTCCCACGAATGGTTGGTCGAAGTCTTGAGTCGTGTAACCCATCGCTCGAAGCATAGAGCGGTTCGGGGCGCGGTCTGGTCCTTCTGTGATGTCTTTGCTTCTAAGCCGGCTAATGTTTGTACGCATTCATCACACACTCCAAAAATTATCAGGTCTAACGAATTTCATTGAGGGCGTGTCCATCCGTCAATTATCTAGTCGGACTTCCCCGACGGAACGCTAGAAACTTCATGAAAACGGCGGCGCAGCAGGACCTTGTTTATGGCTTCAATCATGGCCTCGACGCTTGCAACTACCACGTCTTCGCGTGCTTGAGTTGCGGAAATCGTCGTCCCACTCGCATCTTCCACTTTTACGAGTGCCTCGGCTAGCGCGTTAGAGCCGCCTGTGATTGCTTCGAGGCGATACTCGCTTAATCGTATGTTTTCTAG
>PMBQ01000359.1 GCA_003152955.1 Candidatus Bathyarchaeota archaeon | reverse complement strand
TATTGGTTGCGTCTTGCGATGGCAGTTGCAGCGGGTTTTGCAAACCATTTCCTAGGAATAAGTGAGACGGCGTATGGTGACCTGGCATTGCCCATCGGAATAGCGTTGGGCGCTGCTTTCTACCTATTGAGCATCTTCATAGTGCGCAACTTGCTACGCTACAGTGATCTCGAACTAAAGGGAAAGAAGAAGTATGTAACGCTTGGAGGAGGCACTTTCATCGTCTTGTGGGTCATGGTATCGGTGCTTCTGAATACGCTGTTGGGTTGACTACGTCTTCTGCTTCTTGTCTCCGCCACTTGTGTCTTGTGAAAGGTCGGCCCGTTCTAGACTCCTGATGTAGTTCTCCAAAGCTTGGAAGTATCCCTTGTCGTAGTCATAGTGCAACGCACTAGTTGTATGGTTCGCGAACTCTTTTCTGAGCTCGCGGAGTTTTCTCTGTGTCTTGTCAATTTTCGAAAGATAGAGATACTTGTCGTCGTTTGACTTCGCAGTGAGAAGCAAGCCTTCGAGACCCTTCAGATAACCTCTGCCGTTTTCAGTTCCAGCAATCGTGACTCGCACTGCGTCTAGTTCCTTTTCGGCGTCGGCGTTTCTTTTTTCGATGACGGCTTTGAAAAAGGAGTTGGTTTCGAAACGGGGGATTGTCTGTGTGTTCTTCTCACCGTCTTCGTTTGACTTCGTCTTCGTCGGAGATATCTTTGACACCTTCTTCGGTTATTTTGAACAGGCGTTCCCCTTCAGGTAGATACGGGCTAGACACAAGCCTGCAAATCCTAACTGGACCAGTGGCTGTGCGTCTTAAGAAGACTCTGGTGTNNGCTTCTACAGCCATGGCGAAGAATTGGTCGGGTCTGGACATTACCTGGTTCGTGACGACCGCGCAGGCGTTGAACGCGCGTGAAAGTCTGACCAAGCGATGGAGGTGGCTGTTGAGTTTTTGCTGGCGCTCAGCGAGCATTTCACGTCCGAGATATTCGCTCCTGAAATGTGATGTGAGAGAATCAATGATAATGAGCTTCACCTTGTTCTCTTGAATAACCTTATCCGCCTTCTCGAGAAGCAACCTTTGATGATCCGAATTGAAAGCTTCAGAGTAGATAATGTTCTTGGCCGCTTGCACAGGATCCAATCCAAGCGCATTTGCTATGCGGACTATCCATTCTGTGCGAAATGTGTTCTCGGTGTCGATGTACAGCGCTGAACCGTTCAGGCCTCCTTTTTCTTCGGGTAGTTGAACATTAACGGCGAGTTGGTGGCATAGGATGCTCTTGCCGACACCATATTCTCCGTAGAATTCGGTTATTGTCTGGGTCTCCAGTCCTCCGCCCAACAATTCGTCAAGTTGTTTGCTCGTAGTAGAAAGTCGTTTGACGTTCTGTCTCATTTTGATGAGTTCGTCGGCTCTGATAAAGCTCAGTGCGAGGCTGTCTCTCGCCTCGGCTACGACCTTACCTGCCTGCTTCTCGCCGACGCCAGCCTCGGTGAGTTCCTTTATGGTTGCAGTTGCGAGCGACTCTACGGTGTGGTAGCCCATTTCCTTGAGTTTCTCAGAAGTTGCGGGACCAACGCCCGGAATATCCTCGATAAGCTCGTACTTTCTACGCTTCTCTACCGGTACTTCTTCCTCTTCCTTGTCCGATGATTTTTCCTCTTCTTCTTGTTCCAAGACTTGGGTCGCAGCCAACATCAACACTCTGCTTATTTCAACATTCACTACATCTCCTACCGTTCTGCCCCGATATATTGGAGAGAGTAGAATGAAACTACGCAAGGTGAACCCAGCCGAGAGGGCCTGTTGATGACTCTATCGATGAAAATCAATCCGGCCATTGATGAAGCGGCCGCAATACTCGAGAAGGCATTCAGGTCAAGGAGCTTCGTGCTTGTGATCGGCAAATGCAGAGTCGACTATGAGGGCCGGGCATCATCAACCCTCAGTTGGGGTGAACGCATAACAATCGTCAAACAAGATGGATCAGTTCTAGTTCATCGACCCTACGGTTATGAACCGGTAAACTGGCAACCGCCGAAATGCATGATGAGAGTCTCGCATCTGGAAACGGGAGAATTAACAATAATCGCATCTCGCCCCCAGCCGAAGGAGACCGTTTCAATAGGATTTCAAGAGATCACACTAGTCGCAACGGGAGACCTTGCTGACTCTGGTGAGTTCGCACTGCATGTTACGGAGGAACAGATGAAGCAAGCAATCTTGATCGCTCCAGACCTTGTGGAGCATGGATTGAAACCGCTCGAGGAGGAGAAGAGTTTGCGGAACGCTGGATTCACGGACATCTACGCCGAGGATAGGAATGGAAACCTGGTGGTCATTGAGTTGAAGAGGAATCCAGCGACAAAGGATGCGGTCATGCAACTTGAGCGATATCTTGACACGTTGCGCAAGAAGGTGAACAAACCCCTGAGGGGAATCGTGGTCGCTCCCGATCTACGCAAAAGCGCCCAACCACTTCTCAGCAGCCTGAAATTGGAGTTTGTAAGACTCGCGCCGGAGAAGTGTTTCACCATTCTCAAGAGCCGTCGAGATATGAAGCTCAGCCAATTCTTGAACTGAGGTTATGACTAGCTGGGCGCAAGCTTATTTAGCGTAAGGAAAGAACGTGCGCAGTATTCCAGTGATTGACTTGGAGCCCTCGAGAAAACCGCTCAACCTACTAGTGAAGAAGCTAAATGCCGAGGTTATGATTCGTCTCAAGAATGACGTCGAATATCATGGCCGAATGATTGACGCGGATAGCCACATGAACATAATCCTTGAGGGCGCCACCGAATTCAGAGGCGATACAGCTACTGCGAACTACGGTAATATTATCCTCCGCGGAAGCAATATTCTCTATATCGCAGTTGAGTCAGGCAGACAACAGGCCTAATTGTCACGTGCTCTCACGTAGAGAGGGCCTCGGCGCTGCCGCAAGCGATTCTCAAGTGTCGGTATCGATGACCTTGAATTCTGAACATCCGATTGAAGCTTCGCTCCTCTCCGAACTAGCTTCACAGATCTGCGAACTCGGTGTAGCAGACTCTGATAGTATTAACAGATTGAAGCTCGAGTTCTGTCGGAAACATCAACTCAGCTGGATGCCCAGAAACTCGGACATTCTGAGCGTCCTGCCCACCGGAGTCAGAGAGTCGATTGCCCCGACCCTGCGACTCAAGAAGGTCCGCAGCATTTCCGGCGTGAACGTCATCGGGGTAATGAGTTCTCCACGCGGATGTCCACACGGCCGCTGCGTGTTCTGCCCCGTAGAGAAAGGGTTCCCCATGAGCTACACCTCCGGTGAACCATCAGCCATGAGAGGAAGGCAGTTCGATTACGACCCATTCAAACAAATTACGAGTAGACTGAACCAGCTGGTAGCGATTGGCCATGAACCCTCGAAGGTAGAGATCGTCATACAGGGTGGCACGTTCCTCGCAGCCCCTCTAGAATACCAAGAACAATTCGTCAAACAGTGCCTGGGTGCAATCAATCGCGTTGATTCAGTTACCCTAGACGAGGCGAAAAGAAGGGCTGAGGTCAGCGAAGTTCGAAATGTCGGGTTGACAATTGAGACGAAACCCGATTGGTGCAAACAGCCACATGTTGATCAAATGCTAGAGTTTGGAGTAACGCGCGTGGAAATTGGCGTACAAGTGATCGATGACAGCGTTTACGCGCTCACCAATCGCGGCCACACCGTAAGCGACGTAGTTGAGGCATTTCAAGTGAGCAAAGACGCTGGGCTGAAGATCGTTGCACACATGATGCCCGGCCTTCCTGGATCCGACTTTCAGAAGGATCTTGAATCATTCAGAGTCCTCTTTGAGGATCCTCGTTTTCGCCCTGATATGTTGAAAATCTATCCATGCCTAGTGATGGAGGGCACCGTTCTGTATGAGTGGTGGAAAAAGGGACTGTACGAACCGCTTGGTACAGAACAGGCAGCAGAACTAGTCGCGCAGGTCAAAGAAATCATCCCGCCTTGGATGCGAATAATGCGAGTGCACCGGGAATTCCCAGTTCGGCTCATCGAAGCAGGCGTCAAGAATGGCAACTTGCGCGAGCTTGCGCTCAGAAAGCTGCACGAGAGAGGGAGGAGCTGTCGATGCATTCGCTGTCGCGAAGTCGGGCATCGGGCTTTGAAGGAGAAGATTGTGGTTAACCCGGAGCGCATTCACACGATGGTTCAAGAATACGAAGCTTCAGAAGGGCACGAGTTCTTCATTTCAGCCGAGGATCCGGAGGCAGACGTTCTAATTGGCTACTTGCGTTTGAGACTTCCTTCATCAAGAGCACATCGAACTGAGATTGATTGCTCGACGGCGATCATTCGCGAGCTGCACGTATACGGAAGCGAGGTGCCAATCGGTCGGAGATACCGTGACGCTTGGCAGCATTCCGGGTTCGGGCGAGAACTCCTCGAGGAAGCAGAGTCACAAGCCACGAAACATGGCGCCCGCAGGATCCTAGTGCTCAGCGCCATTGGCACAAAGCCCTACTACAAAGGCTCAGGGTACGAATACGTCGGTCCCTACATGGGAAAGAAACTCAACCAGTGATCTGGCAAAAAGAAGTAACGTCTTAAGGCTCACATCTTTCTCTGTCAAGAACTCTAGGGGAGATTGAATTGTCAAAGGAAGATCTCTCAGGTTACTTTGGTCTCGCACAAGACCTCCTGAAGAAAGCGGGCGCACAGATTGGCGATCGTATTAATCTTGGAATCACGCGCGCTACGGGACAGGAAGTTGTGGAGGGCCTTCTAATGCCGCGTTTCCATAGCGAACGGGACGATTATGTGGTTGTCAAACTCAAGACCGGATACAATGTGGGCGTACGAATAGACTCTTCGAGCAAGATCACTCTCTTAGGAAAAGGTGCGGAGCCACATTTCACGCGCCCCTCATTGCCCACTCGAAACACCGGCCTTCCCAAGGTGTCAATCATAAGCACGGGCGGAACGATCGCCAGCAAGGTCGACTACAGAACAGGCGCCGTTAAGCCAGCCTTGGATGCTGAAGACCTCTACAGCGTCGTACCTGAGCTAGCTGAAATCGCTGAGATTGATGCCAAGATTCTCTTCGGTGTCTTCAGCGAGAACATCGGACCACAGATCTGGTCCAAGATCGCGGAATCTGTAGTGGAACAGGTGCGTAAAGGAGCCGATGGTGTCGTAATAGCCCATGGAACTGACACTCTAGGCTACACGGCGGCCGCCTTGAGTTTCGCTCTCAGCGGCCTACCGGTACCCGTGGTCTTGGTAGGCTCACAGCGTTCGTCAGATCGACCCAGCTCCGACGCGGCAACAAACCTGTTCGCGTCCACCTCGATTGCGGGGCAGGCTCCTTTCGCTGAAGTTGTGGTCGCTATGCATGACTGGGTTTCAGATGAGAAAATCGCCGTCCACAGAGGAACCAAAGTGCGAAAATGCCACACTAGTAGAAGAGACGCTTTTAGGAGCGTCAACACCCCACCAATCGGGTACTATGATCTTGTGCATCGCTCGCTTCAACTCAACATAGACAACTACGTCAGAAGGCAAGAGCAACCAAACTGGAATCCGCGATTCCAGTTCGATCCGAATGTGGCTCTCATAAAATTCCATCCCGGAATCTCAGTTGGGATAATTGACTGGGCTACTTCATCAGGGTACAAGGGAATCGTCTTGGAAGGGACTGGCCTTGGACATGTCGGTGAGACTCTCGCTCCCGCTCTCGAAAGAGCCGTCAAAGAGGGAATCGTTGTGGCAATGTGCTCGCAGTGTATCTGGGGTACGGTTCACATGGACGTCTACTCGGCGGGGAGAGATCTACAGCGAATTGGAGTCATTCCGCTTGGCGACATGTTGCCCGAGACTGCTCTGGTTAAGATGATGTGGGCATTTGGCCAAGAGAATGATCCCAGGAAGGTCAAGGAGATTATGCTCACGAATGTTGCGAGAGAATTCTCAGAGAGGCGAGCCTTGGAGGCGTTGGAAGAATGAGCAGCCAAGAGGGACGAACGACCAAGATTAAGGTAGGGTTGGAGATTCATCGACAGCTCGAGACAGAACACAAACTCTTCTGCTCATGCCCAACCGATTTCGCTGAATCAGAGCCCGAGGAGAAGTTCCTGCGGCGACTTCGACCGACACAGAGCGAACTTGGCCAAGTTGATCAAGCCGCGCTGTTCGAATTTCACCGAGGCAAGAGTATCCTCTACGAATCAGACCGCCAAACCTCTTGCTTGGTGGAGATGGATGAGGAGCCACCGGGTACGTTGAATGCTGAAGCGGTCGAGATATGTCTGACCGCGGCATTGCTCGTGAATGCAAAACCGGTCGACGAGGTTCACGTAATGCGCAAAGTGGTCATTGACGGTTCTAACACAACGGGTTTCCAGCGAACTTCGATTGTGGCACTCGATGGGCTGTTGAAGGTTGGAGAGAAGGATGTGCCGATTCAGCAAATCTCACTTGAAGAAGATGCTGCACGCAAGACAAGTCAGACTCCTCAGATCGCAGGTTTCAGGATAGATCGTCTCGGGGTGCCTCTAATTGAAGTCACTACGGGACCAGTTATCGAGTCTCCAACCGAAGCGGAAGAGGTCGCGCTTGCGATCGGCACAATTCTAAGAGCCACTAGGAAAGTAAAACGCGGACTCGGTAGTATCCGACAGGACTTGAACATCTCGATCCCAAACGGAGCCCTTGTAGAGATAAAGGGGGTTCAAGAACTAGACCTCGTCGGCAAAGCTGTTGAGTTAGAAGTTGCTCGCCAGCAGGCTCTGCTTGAGATAAAGGATGAGCTGATCCGAAGGGAAGTCAAACCTGACTCATTAGAGAGAAAGTTCGTTGATCTTTCACCCGTCTTTACGGGAACGAAAGCACGTGT
>PMBQ01000097.1 GCA_003152955.1 Candidatus Bathyarchaeota archaeon | reverse complement strand
GGACCGTCTTTATTCTGTACATTCTATATTCTCTCTTGTTTGGCGCTCCATCACAGAAGCAGATTTTGGATCCAACTGGGTTCCTTTCCCCGAGGTTGGATATGTCAAAGCATTCGATGGTTCCGGGCGTCTTTTCTAATCCCAAGTAGTTCTTGAGGTCAAGCAGAGAATTAGCAGCTTTCTCTTTTGCTGCCGTCAGGTTGTCTGAGTAGGTTCTGGCGTTCTCGATCGCTAAGTCTAAAATCGATCTTAGCTTTCGATCTGAGGGTCTGTTGATCTTTACTTCTGTTCCGTTTTTTATCGACAGCCAATTTGCTATTGTTTCGGCATCATCGATTCTTCTGTTGAGGATCAGTCTGTCAGGTACGTATGTTCTTTTCTGGTAGTATTGTTTCAGGAACGACTCCAGAGTCTCTTCGTCGCTTGCTTCTTCAGCCACTTTTAGATCGAAGTTTTCGGACGAAACGATTTTTCCTTCTGTAATTTGGAGAACGTGTGCATAAACACTTTCTTTGCCGCGGTAGATTGCAATTGCGTCAAGGTTGTGGTTGGCGGGTAGCACTATGCGTACTTGTTGTACTGTTTTCTCCAAGTTACGAATTCGATCGCGCAATATGGCCGCTCTCTCATATTCGCGTTTCATCGATGTGCTGACCATCTCGGAACGGAGTTTTTCAATTACGCGACCGAGTTTCCCTTCTAAGAAAAGAGTCAGGCTGCTTATCATTGAGGAGTATTCGGCTTTTGTGATTTTGCCTGCGCACGGAGCACTACATTGACCAATGTGATAGTACGTGCAGGGTCTCGTTGCAGCCGCGTAGGTCCTTCTTCCGCATATTCTGACAGGGAATATCTTCCTGATTGTGCTTAGCGAGTTACGCATTGCTGATACGTCGCCGTATGGGCCGAAGTATTTCGCGTTATCGTTGGTGATCTTTCGCGTAATGCTAAGGCATGGGTACTGTTCGTCAGCGCTAATCTTGATGTAAGGGTACGTTTTATCGTCACTCAAGCGAACGTTATGACGTGGTTTGTGTGCTTTGATCAAGATGTTTTCTTCAATGAGGGCTTCAGTTTCGTTGCCTGTCACGATGTAGCGTATCTCTTCTGTTGCGTCTATGATTCTTCTTTCTCGGTTATCGGTCTTCGCTGCTCGGAGATGGTCTTCAACACGTTTCTTGATGTTTTTTGCCTTTCCAACGTATAATATCGGACCATTTCCTTGGAAGATGTAGACGCCCGTTTTCTCGGGAAGGTGGTCTATCTGCGGCTTGATCTTTTCAACTTGCGACGTCCATTCCTCATCGAGGGGGCGACACTGCGTTATTTCATTCCCCTTTCTCTATTCGGTCTTGTTCCAGTATTTTTCTCAGGTATTGGCCTGTGTATGATGCTTTGGAGTTTGCAACCTCTTCTGGAGAACCGGTTGCAACAATGTAGCCTCCGTTGTCTCCGCCCTCAGGTCCGAGATCAATGATGTGGTCCGCTGTCTTGATGACTTCCAGATTGTGTTCTATGACGAGTACGGTGTTGCCCAGCTCAACCAATTTGTGAATTACCTTCAGTAGTTTCTCAACGTCTGCGTAATGCAGTCCAGTTGTTGGCTCGTCAAGAATATACAGCGTCTTCCCAGTGTTTGCCTTGCTGAGTTCCGTGCTAAGTTTTACTCTTTGTGCTTCACCGCCAGACAACGTTGTCGCACTCTGTCCCAATGTGATGTATCCAAGGCCAACGTCTGCCAAGGTCTGGAATTTTCTTTTGATTGCTGGGATGTTGTGGAAGAATTGGAGAGCTTCGTTGATTGTCATTGATAGTACTTCTGCAATTGTTTTTCCTCTGTAGGTGATCTCAAGAGTTTCTCTTCCATACCTTCTTCCCTTGCATACTTCGCATGGAATGTAAACGTCGGGAAGGAAATGCATCTCCATTTCGATTGTGCCTGCTCCTTCGCAGGCTTCACATCTTCCACCTTTCACGTTGAAGCTGAATCTACCTGGTTTGTATCCGCGAACCCTTGATTCGGGGAGTTTGGCAAAGAGGTCCCGGACGTGTGTGAAAACTCCAACATATGTTGCTGGATTGCTTCTAGGTGTTCTTCCAATAGGCGATTGATCGATTATCACGACTTTGTCTATGTTCTCTACGCCTTCAAGCTTCTGGAAGTTACCTGGTCTTGATCGCGAATGGTAGAATTTCTGTGCAAGCGCCTTGTACAGTACTTCATTTAGGAGCGTGCTCTTTCCGGAGCCCGATACTCCTGTTATGCAAGTGAAGGTGCCCAGTGGAACGTGTACGTCAATTCCTTTGAGGTTGTTCTCAGATGCTCCCCTGATTGTCAACGTTTTTTCGATATTCTTTCTTCGAATCGTTGGGATTGGAATGGTCTTCCTATGTGATAGGTAAGCTCCAGTGATTGAGGCAGAATTGCTCATAATCTCTTCTGGAGTTCCTGCGGCGACAACTCTTCCCCCATCAACTCCTGCGCCAGGGCCTAGATCAATCACATAGTCTGACTGTCTAATTGTTTCCTCATCATGCTCTACAACTATGATCGTGTTACCCAGGTCGCGCAGTTTGTGGAGGATCTCAAGCAGTCTCCTATTATCTCTGGGATGCAGGCCTATGCTTGGTTCATCCAGGATGTAAAGGACACCGGTTAGTCTGGAACCGATCTGAGTGGCGAGTTGTGCACGCTGGCTTTCACCTCCTGACAGTGTACTGGTTCTTCTATCGAGAGTTAGGTAGTCTAATCCGACGTGAAGCAGAAACCCCAGTCGTTCTTTGATCTCTTTGAGCAATTGCCCGGCTATCTTGGCTTCCTTATCGGGCAATGTTAGCGTTTCAAAGAATTTCTGTGTTTGAGCAATCGACATCATCGTCACATCGGCGATGTTTTTGTCTTGTATCTTTACAGCAAGTGACTCTGGTTTCAAACGATCTCCGTGACAACTTGGGCAGGTATGTTCGCTCGTGTACTTGCTGTAGAATTTCTTCATGCCTTCTGACTTGGTATCTCTAAGTCTTCGTTCAAGAATGTTGATGACGCCTTCCCATGAGTGTCTTTCAGACTCCTTGATGCCGTACAGGAGAATGTTGAGTTGGTCTCGTGTCAGATCCAGTATTGGACGGTCAAAATCAAAACCATGTCTGAGAGCGATTGGTTTGAAGTTGGATAGAACCCAACCGTCTATCGGTCCAAAGAATGGTTCAATCGCTCTCTGACGAATCGATTTTCCTTTATCCGAGATAACTAGATCTGGGTCCATCCTTATCTTGACTCCAAGGCCTGTGCATTCTTTACACGCGCCGTAAGGACTGTTGAAAGAGAATGCGCGGGGTTCAAGTTCTTCGATATTCACTGCACATATTGGACATGCAAGTCTCTCACTGAACATGTTGCTTCTGTTTTTCGAAGTTACTGTTACAACGCCTTCCGCCAAGTTCAACGCGGTCTGCACTGATTCTGCTATTCTTCCTTTTTCCTGATCTGTGACTTGAAGCTCGTCGATTAGAATTGAGATTGTGTGTTTCTTGTAACGTTCAAGAGCCCGTGCTTGCTCAGTGCTCACGTATTCGCCATCAACTTTTGCGTGGAGAAATCCAAGCCTGTGGAAGGTAGTCAGGGTAGTTTTATGCTCGCCTTTCTTGCCTCTAATGACGGGCGCCCAGATGCTGATTTGAGAGTCCTTTTCTTGTTCCAAGATCTTATCGACAATTTGCTGAACAGTTTGTCTCTCGATTTTCCTTCCACAACTGAAGCAGTGAGGAACACCTATTCTTGCAAAGAGCAATCTCAGGTAGTCATGTATCTCAGTGGTTGTTGCTATTGTCGATCGAGGGTTTGCAGCGGCTGACCTCTGCTCTATAGCTATTGAAGGGGAGAGGCCCTCAATGTAGTCAACGTCGGGCTTATCCAATTGTCCGAGGAATTGACGTGCATATGCTGAGAGTGATTCTATGTATCGTCGTTGGCCTTCCGCGTAGATCGTATCAAAGGCTAATGATGATTTTCCGGATCCGCTCAGCCCTGTGATTACCACAACTTTGTACTTGGGTATCTTGAGGTTGATGTTCTTGAGGTTGTTTTCTCTTGCACCCTTGATAATCAGTTCTTCCTGCATCATGTTCTAGGTCCTTTCAATGCCTTTATGGTATCGCGGATCTCAGCCGCTTTCTCAAATTCCAGCTTCGCTGCTCGGTCGAGCATCTCCTCCTCCAGACCGGCTATCAACGCAGCGAACTCAGCCTTTGACATTCTCTCAGCGCCCAACCCCCGGCGCGATTTGCTGGTTTCTATTTCTGGTTGCAGAGGTCTAATTCCTGCAAGTATCTCACGCACTTCTTTTCTAATAGTCTCAGGAACTATACCGTACTGAGTATTGTATTCGAGCTGGATCTTTCGTCGCCTGTTAGTTTCGTGTATTGCTCTCTTCATGGAGTCTGTCATGTTGTCGGCGTACATGATGGCCTGGCCGTAGATGTTCCTGGAGGCTCTTCCCACGGTTTGGATAAGCGAAGTCTCAGATCTAAGGAACCCCTCACTGTCTGCATCCAGAATAGCAACTAATGATACCTCTGNNAGTGCAGGTAATGGACTTTGATGCCCTGGTCTTGCAGGTACTCAGCGATGTTCTCAGCCATTTTCTTGGTGAGTGCAGTCACTAGAGTCTTCTCATTTCTTTCAATACGCTTCTTGAGCTCGTTGATCAAATCTTTCATATGACCCTCTACAGGTCTGACGATGATCTCCGGATCGACGAGTCCCGTAGGCCTTATGATCTGCTCAACTATTTGTTGACCAAGTCCCAGTTCGTAACGGCCCGGAGTCGCCGACATGTAAATTGTGGTTCCAATCTTCTCACTGAACTCATCAAAAGTCAATGGTCGATTATCTCTTGCCGAGGGGAGTCTGAACCCGTACTCTATCAGCATGTTCTTCCTGGAAAGGTCACCGCCGAACATGCCCTGGATTTGTGGAATGGTAACATGCGATTCGTCTATAATCGTCATAAATCCTCGCGGGAAGTAGTCGATAAGCGTATTTGGTGGTTTTCCAGTCGCTCTCCCGTCAAAGTGACGAGAGTAGTTCTCGATGCCACTGCAATATCCAATTTCTCTGATCATCTCCAAGTCGTATCTTGTCTTCTGTTCAAGCCTTTGAGCCTCCAACAATTTGCCCTGTGTATTGAGTTCGTCTAATCTCTCATCAAGTTCCGATTCTATGCCATTCAGTATGTCATCTAGCTTGTCAGGAGGAGTAACGAAATGTCGTGCCGGGAATATCAGGGTGGAGTCTCTTCGTTCAGTAACTTGACCAGTGGTTGGATCAAGATTCAATATCTCTTTGATCTCATTTACTTGGAGAACAATGCGCACGGCACTATCCTGATCGACACGACTGAACTCTATGGTGTTCCCGCGGGCTCTGAACTTCCCTCGGGTAAGGGCGACATCGTTTCTCTCATAGAGCATATCAACGAGTTTTCTGAGAATTATGTTTCGTTGGATTGTCTGGCCTTTGGTCAATCTGAAGGCTGCCTTCAGATATTCAATGGGCGAACCTATGCCGTACAGGCAGGAGACGCTCGCCACCACAATAACGTCACGCCGGGTAAGAAGCGATTGCGTTGCTGAATGTCTTAATCGATCGATCTCTTCGTTTATTGACGCGTCCTTTGCGATGTAAGTGTCAGTCTGAGGAATATATGCCTCGGGTTGATAGAAATCGTAGTAACTCACGAAATATTCTACGGCATTTTCAGGGAAGAAAGCTTTGAACTCACCATATAATTGAGCGGCCAGTGTCTTGTTATGTGAGATGATAAGGGTGGGTCTTTGAACCCGCTCTATTACGTGGGCGATAACGTAGGTCTTTCCTGTTCCAGTTGCACCTCTCAGAACTTGTTTTTCCAGACCATCCAGCACCCCTCTGGACAGACGATCGATAGCATTGGGTTGATCCCCTTTTGGTGTATATCCTGAGACTAATCCGAATTTCTTGTGATCCGTTTCTGAATACTTCCGATAAATCATCAACTAGTAATCTCAACCTTATGCTTATCCTTCCAAAAGTGTGCACCAACCATACCGCACACACTTTTTCTATCGACGGACGAACGACGGTTCAATTCTGCCTCCCTCAATCCAATTGTTTGTTTCGCGAGAGGTAGGGATGGGGGGTTGGCGTCGACGGTGGAAAGGCAATTTTGCTAACTGGGAAGCTCTGGAATGATGGATGATCTCACACCCGATTCAGCAATTCATGACATGTCGAAGGCTTGTTGGGTCTTCAATGTCTAGAAACTAATGTATAGATAGTGCGGCCGCCGAGAACCATGATTCAAACCTGGTTCCCACGGTTAGACCTAGGTCACAAATCTCAGACGATCGTAGAATAGTACCTGCAGACATTTTTGCTTTGTTGTGGGTTCAAATCCCACCGGCCCTACTNNGGCTACCTCTTGGCCGTTGACATAGAGCTTGTCAACGACCTTCATCGCTTTGCTTATCGTTGCGTGCATTGGGCACCTTCTATGAGCGAGTTTCACAACCTCAACCACCTTTTCGATCGGATCCTTTGTCGTTACCTTTGTTTCAACGGTCATGTCCTTGAACGAAGGATCCGCTCCGCTAATATCGAACTGTCCCTTCCTTTCCCAGTGTCCCCTTATCGATGTCTCAAGAGAATCGAAGTTTAGGCCGTATAATGCCGCGTGCCGGGCGATCGTAACGTTCTCGCAGAACCCAACCGAAGCCGCAGTCNNCAAGCCGCAAAGAAGTCGAGGGGAGTTGTCCCTCTATCCGTGCCCCCGCTGGTTATCGGTTCATCACATACGAGAGTGAAGTTCCTAACCTTCGATTCTTGATACTGTTGACCCATCAGCTTAACATTAGCTCTGACGGTACCGAGAGTCTGCATCGGGTCTGTGGAAGCCTTGATACTCGAGATCATACCTTCAACAATGTTCTTGAAATCAGCCGAAATCAGTCCCATGAATAAAACTCCTCCAATTCAGGAAATTAAACGTTACCCGCATTAGAAAGGAAACGCGCACGAACTCCATTACAAGAACCGTGGCGACTCCAAGGGGGTTTTGTCATTAGATCGATCATGCCGGTCGGGTGACCCAGCTCCCGTTCAAATCCGGTAGGGCCCACTCTCAGCTCCAGAGTCTAGCG
>PMBQ01000322.1 GCA_003152955.1 Candidatus Bathyarchaeota archaeon | reverse complement strand
CGACAAACGCAGAGGCATGAAGTGAAGCCTGGCATTACTGGTTGGGCCCAAGTAATGGGTAGGAATAAACTCGCTTGGGATGAGAGACTTGAGCTCGATGTGTGGTACGTGGAGAATGAATCATTTCTACTCGATGCGAGAATCTTACTGCTGACTATTCTCCGAGTTGTCATGCGTACTGGGATTCATCAGCCGGGTCACGCGACTATGGAGGAATTCCGTGGATCAGGGCCAAGGGAGAAACATTAATATTCTTCTGACGAGTGTTGGAAGACGGGTGGAGTTGGTGCGGGCATTTCAAAGAGCCTACGAGCGTCTCCATCTTGAGGGAGCGGTAATTGGAGTTGACCTAGACCCCCTCGCACCGGCGCTGAACTTAGTAGACAAGATGTACGTCGTACCCGGAGTTCTTTCTCCAGTTTACATCTCAACACTGATGAGAATAATTCAAAGGGAGAGAGTCAACTTAGTGTTCCCTTTGATCGACCCTGACATTCCTGTTTTGGCGGCGAATATGAGCATTCTGGAGTCGGGTGGTGCAAAGCTGTGTGTGGTACCGATTCAGTCTGTCAAGATTGTCAATGACAAGTGGGAAACGGCAAAATTCTTCCGGAAGTTAAGACTGGAAACTCCGAGAACATGGTTGCCTTCCGAAATTGACCCACTGAAACCGGGTTTTCCGGCTTTCATCAAACCGCGTGGGGGAAGTGCAGCCAAGAACGCATTCAAAGTCCACAATCGAAAGGAACTTGAGTTCTTTCTCGAGTACGTTCCTAATCCGATCTTGCAGGAATTCGTTTCTGGGCCAGAGATCACAACCGACGTGGCCTGTACCTGTGAGGGGGAGATTTTGTCGATTGTATCACGGAAGCGCATCGAAGTCCGATGGGGGGAGGTTTCGAAAGGTGTCACGGTGTGCGACAAGAGAATTATCGAGGCCTGTATACAGATCGCGCGCTCCCTACCTGCACACGGACCCATCACAGTGCAATGCATCATGAACAATGATCTTCCGGTCTTCACTGAGATCAATGCACGGCTTGGAGGAGGCGTCCCGCTCGGAATTGCTGCTGGCGCCGACTCGCCAATGTTCTTGCTGGCGAGAGCGGCTGGGATTGAGGTGGACCTTCCTCGCATTGGAGACTACAAAACCGGATTATACATGACTCGCTATGATGATTCGTACTTCCTTGAGGAGAGCGATGTTGCCGACATTAGAAGTCGTGGTATTTGACCTCGATGATACATTGTACCCTGAGGAAGAGTATGTCTATAGCGGCTTCAAAGCTGTTGGGGCTTGGCTCCAAGAAAAGGTTGGGGTACCTTTGGACGAAACTGCCGAAGAATTGAAGCGGCTCTATGATTCTGGTCACAAGCATGATACTTTTGACTATTGGCTTTCGCTGAATAGACTTGAATCTACCGCTCATTTTTCGGGTATGTTACGCGCTTATAGGGATCATACGCCTAGCATTCACTGTTTTCCATCGGCAGAATCGATGCTCCTGAGGTGTCGTGCTCGATTTCGGCTTGGCCTACTTAGTGACGGGCATCTGGAGACCCAGCGACGGAAAATTGAGTCCCTTGGCATTCAGCGCCTCTTTGATGTGATTCTACTTTCGGATGAGTTAGGAAGAGAGTCGTGGAAACCTTCAGAAATCCCGTATCGTGAAGTATTGAAGCGTCTCAATGCTGACCCACGGAAAACTGTCTATATCGGCGACAACCCTTTAAAGGACTTCGTCTCTGCACGAAAGCTAGGGATGAAAACGGTTCGCGTAGTCCATCCTCATGGGATTTATTCGAACGTCGAACCGCCAGATCCAGGGCATGCTGCTGATATTGATGTGACATCTCTGGAAGATGTTGAGTCCCTCTTGCTGAACTCGCAAAGGTGTTAACACATGAAACGAATATTTCTATCGTCTCCCCATCTTGATGGTCGAGAGAAAGAACTTCTTGTTGAGGCTTTTGAGTCAAACTGGATTACAACGTTGGGACCTCATGTTGATGCCTTTGAGAAGGAGATGTGTGACCGCATAGGCGCCAGGTATGCAGTAGCCCTATCGAGCGGAACGGCCGCTCTACATCTTGCCCTCTTGAACCTGGGGGTTGGTAGAGCCGACGATGTATTTTGCTCGAGTCTTACATTTGCTGCTACTGCTAATGCAATTACCTACTGCGGTGCGACCCCGGTATTCATCGACAGCGATCGTGAAACCTGGAATATGGATCCTGCGTTGCTGAAAGAGGAACTCGCTGAATGTGCACGAACTGGAAGATCTCCTAAAGCGGCTATTGTTGTGGACCTTTATGGACAGAGCGCTGACTATGGTGAGATTAGCGAGATCTGTCGACGCTATGAGGTTCCAGTAATTGAGGACGCAGCCGAAGCTCTTGGTGCCACGTGCAACGGACATCACGCTGGCACGTTTGGGGTGGCCGCGGTGTACTCATTCAACGGGAATAAGATCATCACCACGAGCGGAGGGGGGATGCTAGTCTCGAATACCAAGGCTTACGTTGATCGGGCGCGCTTTCTCGCCACTCAGGCTCGTGATAAAGCGCCACATTACCAGCACTCGCATATCGGCTATAATTACCGCTTGAGTAACCTGCTTGCTGCTGTCGGCCGTGCACAATTAGAACGACTCGATGAAAAGGTGAGTCGACGTCGCGAAATCAATGCATACTATCAGCAAGCCTTGGCTAATGTTCCTGGCATAGAGTTCATGCCAGAAGCCCCATATGGGAGATCAAATCGGTGGTTGACATGCATTCTGGTGGACCCTGACCTTCTGGGTTTCGACAGAGAGGGGCTCCGTCTGCATCTGGATCGACTCGACATTGAAGCCCGGCCAGTATGGAAGCCTATGCATATGCAGCCAATCTTCCGGGACTGCCGCACCAGGGGTGGGAAAGTCGCCGAGTTTTTGTTTGAAAGAGGGCTCTGCCTCCCGTCTGGCTCAGGAATGACCCAACAGGATTTGCAGAGAGTGACCGCGGCGATTGAACAGTGTATTGAAAGTCGGAGACCATGTATATTCCCCACTATAGAAAACCGTGGGGCCATTTGATTTCCTAGTTGCGGGGTAGAGGAGTTCCCCGCGACGCAAGCGCGTTGTGAAGAGAAGGATGATGATGAGGCGAAAGAGTTCCCGGCGGCGCGGAGAGATACATGCCCTACGGAGCGATCCTTGCCGCCGAACCAGACCGGCCGGTGGAGTTCGAGGTCGGTCACAACAATGCGGTATTTGAGGAAAGGGCAGGGTTTTCTATCTTGAAAGAAGACAGAGGGATGATCATTCTCGCCTTTGCATGCGCGATGGTGGGTGCAATTGTACGTCCTGTTACAGGATTCGCGCAAGAAGGTGGCTATGCGGGCGATGCGTCCGTCAGCCAAGGCGACACCATAAATCTCTTCATTTCGACATCAATAAGTCCATTCGGTGTGGCCATATACAGGTATGGCGAGGTCAGAAATCCCGTGGCGACATACCTTGGGATCTTGGGAGGAATTAGGCAGGTACCGGACAGCGCATCGGAGCACGGATGCAACTGGCCAATTTTGCTTGCCCTGAAAGTCAAAGACGATTGGAAGCCTGGTGTATATACTGCAGAATTCCCAACCTCCTCAGGGAACACATCGATTGTTTTCCTCGTCCGTTCGAAGTTCCCAGGGTCTCATTCTCGATTGGTGGTGTGCCTCAGCATGAATACGTGGCAGGCTTTCAACGACTACGGGGGCCGCAGCCTCTATACCGAACCGCGTGCATACAGAGTATCTTTCAATAGACCATATGCTATCCAACAAGGGGCCGGCCAATTCCCACAATTCGAGTCCTATCTTTTCAATTGGCTGGAACACGAGAATCTCGCATACGAGGTCACTTCAAATGTGGACCTATTTCGAAACCCAGGCGTATTGTCTAACTACGGGGTCCTTGTCCTGGTCGGGCATGACGAATACCTCTCGAGACGAGAAAGACTGGGGATTGAGAGGTTTGTGAATGACGGGGGGAGAGTCATGGTTCTTTCCGGGAACACTTGTTGGTGGCAGGTTCGCTATGAGGATTTTGAGAGGACAATAGTGTGCTATAAGGATGCGAACCTGGATCCGTTGAATGGCATCGCCGATTCTCTCGTAACGTACTATTGGTGCGCGCCTCCAGTGAACTACCCGGAGACTATTATGACTGGCGTGAGCATGTTGTACGGAGGTTTTGTGAATAACCACGGTGAGAGATTGAGGCAAGATGGATACGGAGACTATGCAGCGTTCAACTCCCATCACTGGGTCTATGAAGGCACTGGTCTCGGAGAGGGTGATAGGTTTGGCTGGGACGCTGGTATTGTCGGCCCCGAGGTCGATGGTGCAGATATGAGTTGGGTCAATGGTATTCCGGTAGTTACCGGGATTGGTGGAACGCCAAACAATTACAGGATTTTGGCTTTATCTCCAGCAGGGCCTGCTTCTTCTCGTGGTCATGGGACAATGGGAATCTACTTTACGTCTCAACATGGTGCCGTGTTCAATGCCGCGACCATAAACTGGGCAAGAGCTCTGGCATCGGATAGTGCCGCTGGGAGAATCACTTCGAACGTGCTGACGAGGTTCTTGTCGAAGCAGTTCCCGCCAGTCATTGATTCTTGGTATCCCTTTCGGGTTTTTTCTGATTCAATCCACCACGAATTGGTGCAGTTGAATCGGAGGACGATCGCAATTCCGCTGGGTACTTCAATTCGATTTGGGATTCAAGCGGAAGACCCAATGAATGAAGCAATTGGATTCTTGTGGAAAGTCAATGGCAGGTCGGTTTCTGGGGATCCTAGCTTCACGTATCAAGCCGTGCCGAATGACACCATGGAAGCCGGTGCAAACCGAACGAATTCTGGTGACACGACGATCATTGTCGCGCATGCGTACAATTTGCATGATACCGCTACCATCAGCTGGAAAGTATACAACTGTCCGTTGAAAATCGTGTCCGATCCACCTAGGACCACGGTGAACGTTGGTGAGTGCTTCTACTACAAGCTGGATGTGGCGAGGTTTGGATCCGGTTCCATTCAGTTTGATCTCAGCAACGCCCCCATATGGCTTTCTGTGGATTGGAGCGGAGTGATTCGAAGCCAACCGATTTGGCAGGTGGGGCGGTTTTCCGCACAAGTCCACGCGTTCGATCAGAATAACAATGCAGACTTTCAGAGATTTGAAATCGTGGTCAGCGATCCCCAAGCCGGAAACGAACCACGATCTCCGCTACCTTCCGTGCCAAGTCTCGCGCAAAACTACCCTAACCCCTTTAACCCGGTCACAACCATTCAATACGGGTTGCCACACCGCGCCCACGTCACAGTGACCGTTTTCAATACCCTCGGCCAGCAAGTCGCCCAGTTAGTAAACGGTGACATTGACGCAGGCTACCACAAAGTGAAATTTGACGGGAGATCGTTGGCCTCCGGCGTCTACTTCTACCGTCTGCAAACGAGCGAGTTCGTGCAGACGCGCAAGTTGCTCGTAGTCCGATAGTGACATTTGTCTTCCCGTTCGGGGAGGGGAAAACTTGACGAAAAACGGCGGGATATACTCTCGGACAGCCGACTCGAGAACTCGTTTGTCAAGGGATTCCCGACATTCACCTGAGGACACACACCAGCGATGGATAGAGAAGGACAGCAGTCTTCTGGAACCATAAAGCTCACTTGACGCGATGGAGCGCAACGGAATGGTGGTCAGGTGCAGCGCTTTGTTAGGCTTTCGTGGTACATCATATTATGATTCTTCACTATACGTAGGAATTGCCAAAATGTTGGAGTTGTATAGGACTTTCCCGTTCTTTGAGTTTCGGCTTTATCCTTGAGATGTTCATAATGTTCACACACATACGAAAAAGCTGCTGGTACTCTTCCTCTTGCTGTCATAACGTTCTTCTCAACCGTCTCTCGCAATGTAGGGAAAAAAGCGATTGGGTATTTCTCCTGAAAGAGTATTTGTCCTGTATCTATATGGCTATCAACCTGATGTATGGTAAATCCCGTCTCCTTGAGTCCATCGAAAATTGGCCAAATGATGCTCTGTGCTCCTTGGTAGCGGGGAAGGATTTCCCCATGCATGTTCAGCATGCCATATTTAGGTATTGAAAATACACTTTTCGCAATATATCCATTGCCAAGAGAAAGTCCTAGATCTGCAGAGGCTTCTTTGAATAGTTCTCTTGTTGCTTCGCAATTAATAACTTCTGTCTCTGAAATTGGAATACTCATTGAATCGCATAACATGCAAATATCTTCAGCCTCTTTGTCGGTATACCAGTCTCTTAGTCTGATTCCGTTTAAAGCCCCCAATAATCCTATGTGAATGGTTTTCTGAATCTTGCGTTTTAGCATTCTCTTTCTATTTGGTGAAACTCCGTGTGCTAAGACAACCCTAACAACTGTCAAATTCGGATTTGCACATAGCTCAGGCAAGACGCGTGATGCAATTCCGCGTCTGGTTGATGTTAGAATGATAATTCGCATCACGATACCTCCATATTCCCTCTTGCGAAGTATTTGACGTGCGAAATAGGCCAGTGAACCTCAATGTGATGCCGGGGAATGCTGAATATGTCAGTCGCTCTTGGAATAACTGAGCCTCTAAAAGCACCAAAACAGGCATGGTAACCGGCATTTGTCATGAATTCTAACGATGCTTTATCTGCATCGGTTATTCGTCCATACGGCCAAGATATGTNNTTTACAAGCTACGCCCAAATGCATCTCTATCTCTTTTCTTGAGCCCAGTATTTCATCTTCAAGCAATGTAGGATCGTGTGATATACGTGAGAGGCGAGCATGAGTTCTAGTATGAGAACCGATTTCAAACCCGGATGAAGTCATTTCTGCCAAGTCTTCCCACTTCAACATCT